>CAJFTA010000014.1 GCA_904419835.1 uncultured Pseudoflavonifractor sp.
AGCGCGAGGGGGCAGCCGCCCGCCTCGCGTGGAATCGAATGCCCCGCAATGCCTTGCCGTGCAAGGCTTGCGGCGAGCGGAGCGAGGACTTTTGCGCCGTTGCGCGGCGCGAAAGTAACGGCATTCCTGAAGGCAGCCGAAAAAGTCCGCGGACTTTTTCGACTGCCTGAGGCGGGCCCTTCAGGGCCCGCTTTTCCCTGTTCACCCCGGGACAGGCTCCCCGTCTGTCACCACCAGATCCACCGGCCGGTCGTGGGCCTCTCTGGGGACGGCCTCCTGGAGCACCGCCCGGCGGCACAGGCCCACGGTGGACCCGGCATACCCGGCCAGGTAACGGTCATAGTATCCCCCGCCCTGGCCCAGCCGATAACCCAGGCGGTCAAAACACAGCCCGGGCACCAGAATCAGATCAATGCTCTCCCGCGCCGCCAGAGGGCAGTCCTCCCCCGGCTCCAGCATGCCGTACCGGTGGCGGATAAGGGCGCTCTCCTCCGTCACCCGGCGGGCCTCCAGGCCGCGGCCGGGCAGGCAGCGGGGCAGCAGAACCTGCTTCCCCCGGTCCAGGAGCGCGGGGATCAGCCGGGCCGTGTCCGGCTCGGTCCCCATGCCGCAGAACAGCAGGACCCGGTCCGCCGCCGCCAATCCGGGCAGGGCCAGAAAGCGGCGGAAGAGAATTCCGTCGCTCTCCGCCCGCTCCTCCGGGGACATGGCGGACAGCCGGGCCCGAACCGCCCGGCGCAGGGCCGCTTTCTCCTCAGTGATGGAAGTGGACGGCATCCCGCACCCGCTCCATGGCCTCGCGGCCGCAGGCCGCCTCCACCAGGCGCAGGCCGAACTCAAAGGCGGAGCCGGCCGCCTCGCCGGTGATGATGCGGCCGTCGGTCACCACCTGGCTGCCCTTCTGCACCACGGCGGAGCCCATCTCTTCCTCCATGCCGGGGTAGCACACCGCCTCCCTGCGGTCCAGACAGCCAATGCGGGCCAGAATGGTGGGCGCGGCGCAGATGGCGCACAGCCAGCAGCCCCGGTCATAGGCCTTCTGGATCAGGGCCAGGGCAAACAGGTTCTTCTGAATGGCCTCCACGCCGCCCAGGCCGCCGGGCAGCACCAGCATCTCCATGTCCTCAGGGTCCCGGACCTGGTCCATGGTGATGTCGGCCTTTACCGTGACGCCGTGGCCGCCTGTGACCTCCGGGCCGTCCAGGCCCACCAGCGCCACCTTGGCGCCGGCCCGGCGGAGCAGGTCCAGGGGGACCAGCGCCTCAGCCTCTTCAAAGCCGTTGCCCAGCAGAATGTAGATCATGTTCATTTCCTCCTGTTTTCCGGGGCTGAGCCGCCCCGACGTATTGACCAGTGGTTTTCCGCTTCCGTCTCCCGGTCAGAGCATGCCCTGACCGGTTATGATATCCCAGAGCTCCCGGTGGATGTCCTCAATGGACCGGACAGCGCCCGCGCTGTCCACACAGGAGACCCTGCGCCAGCCCAGCAGCCCGGCGGCAGCCAGGGCGGTACGGCGGCATTTGGCCAGATACTCCGTATCCACCTCGTGGATGTCCCCCTTTGTATGGGTGGCCTTCTCCCGGGCGCGGAGCATCTCCACCGCCCGCTCGGTGGGCATGTCCAGGTAGATCACCAGATCGGGGACGGGCAGTCCCAGCTTGCCGCACTCAAAGTCAAAGAGCCAGCGGATAAAGCCCTCCCACGCCTCCTCGGGCAGCTTGCAGGTCTGGTGCACCGCGTTGGAGGTGGTATACCGGTCGGACAAAACCAGCCCGCCGTTCTGATAATAGCTGCCCCAGTCCTTTTTCCAGGCGGCGTACCGGTCCACCGCGTAAAAGGTGGACGCGGCGTAGGGGTTCACGTCATCGGGATGGGTGCCGAACTCCCCGTTGAGATACATCCGCAGAAGGGCGGACGAGGGCTCCTGATACTGGGGGAAAATGAGCCGCCGGAAGGGGGTGCCCTCCGCCTCCAGCCGCCGGCACAGCCGGGCAAACTGGGTGGACTTGCCCGACCCGTCGGTCCCCTCAAATACAATCAGCCTGCCGGACATCTGCCCCGCCTCACTTTCCCCGCAGCCGGGCGCCGGCGGCATCCACCAGCACCAGGGGCAGCTTGGCCATGCGGCCGATGCGCTTGGGCTCCTTGAGCAGCCGGTAGAGCCACTCCATGCCCATCTTCTGCCACTTCTCCGGGGCCCGCTCCACCGCGCCGGCGAACACGTCCAGAGAGCCGCCCAGGCCGACCATCAGCCGGGCGCCGGTGGACGGGCCGTACTCGGCCATCCACAGCTCCTGCTTTGGGGCGCCCAGACAGACAAAGACCACATCGGCGTGGGACTCCTGAATGGCCCGGATCACCGGCCGGGGGTCCTGGAAGTAGCCGTCATGGGTGCCGCACACCATCAGGCCGGGGTACTGCTTCTGCAGGTTGGCCGCGGCGGTCTCGGCGATGCCGGGCTTGGCGCCCAGCAGGAACAGCCGCTCCCCGGACCGGGCCATCCTGCCCAGCAGGCCGGAGGCGAAGTCAATGCCGGGCACCTTGCCCTTCAGGGGCCGGCCCAGAATGGACGCCGCCTTCACCACGCCGATGCCGTCGGCCAGCACCAGATCCGCCCCGTTGAGCACGGCGCGGAACTTCTCATTCTTCTTGGCCAGCAGCAGGAACTCCGGGTTGGGGGTCACCGCATAGGAGAACTTCTCCCCGGCGGCCAGCCCGGCCCCCCGCTCAATCGCCTCATCCAGCGTCAGATTGTCAAACCCGACGCCCAGTACATCAATTCTCAATCCAATGCCTCCACATGAGATAGATTCCGTTAGATAATATCACATACATCTGAAAAAGTCCATGAAAAAGCCGTGAACAACCGTCCGCTTTCCAAAAATTAAGGATTGACAATTCCTGCTGCCCTCATTATAATAGACGCAGCCGAAGCCGGAAGGCTTTTTTTTACACCCGGATTCTTTAACACCTAAAAGTGCTAAAGCATTCTCAGAGGAGGATACCATGAAAACACTGTCCAAACTGACCGCGCTTGCCATGGCCGCCGCCATGGCCCTCTCCCTGACCGCCTGCACCGTGGGCGGCGATACGGGGGGACCCACCCAGACTTCCCCCAGCCCCTCTCAGTCCGGCGGAACACAGGGGAACTCCCCCGCTCCCTCCGCCTCCCAGCCTGCGGAGGACGCCTCCTATTTGGTTGGCATCTGCCAGCTGGCCCCCCACGACGCGCTGGACGCCGCCACCCAGGGCTTCAAGGACGCCATCACCGCCGCGCTGGGCGATGCCGTTGCGTTTAAGGAGGGCAACGCCGGCGGCGAGAGCAACAACTGCGCCACCATCATCGACGGCTTCCTGGCCGAGAACGTGGACCTGATTCTGGCCAACGCCACCGCCTCCCTCCAGGCCGCCGCCTCCGCCACGGACACGGTCCCCGTGCTGGGCACCGCTGTCACCAACTACGGCATTGCCCTGGACCTGGACTCTACCGAGGACGGCGTGCTGGGCGGCAACATCTCCGGCACCTCCGACCTGGCCCCCCTGGACCAGCAGGCCGACCTGCTGGAGGAGCTCTTCCCTGCGGCCGACTACCCAAGCGTGGGTCTGCTCTACTGCTCCGCCGAGCCCAACTCCATCTTCCAGGTGGAGACCATCCAGGGCTATCTGGAGGACAAGGGCTACACCTGCGCCCAGTACGCCTTCACCGACGTCAACGACCTGTCCTCCGTCGCCCAGACCGCCTGCGACAGCTCCGACGTCATCTATATCCCCACTGATAACACCGCCGCCAACAACACCGAGACCATCGCCAATGTGGTCATCCCCGCCGGGGTGCCCGTCATTGCCGGCGAGTCGGGCATCTGCTCCGGCTGCGGCGTGGCCACCCTGTCCATCGACTACTATGAGCTGGGCCAGATCACCGGCGAGATGGCTGTGAAGATTCTGACCGGTGAGGAGAGCGTGTCCGATATGGCCATCGCCTACGATACCACCCTCACCAAGATGTACAACGCGGCCAACTGCCAGGCGCTGGGCATCACCCCGCCCGAGGGCTACGAGCCCATCGCCTGAGCCTGCGGCGCACCATGACCGCCCGTCGGCGGGAGCGGAGCATTCCGCTCCCGCTCAGTCTGTTGAAAAACCTCGGTTGAACAGAATTGCCTGTGCCGGGGCGGGGGAGCGCGAGGGGGCAGCGGCCCGCCTCGCGTGGAATCGAATGCCCCGGAAGCCTTGCGCGGCAAGGCTTCCGGAGAGCGGAGCGAGGACTTTTCCGCCGTTGTGCGGCGGAAAAGTAACGGCATTTTGGAAGGCTGCCGAAAAAGTCCAAGGACTTTTTCGACAGCCTGGGCGGGAGCGGAGCATTCCGCTCCCGCTGCTGTGCGCTTCTCCCCACCTGTTTGATTTTTCATTTTTAGGAGGAACCGCGATGGATTTTCTGCTCTCCTTTCTCAACTCCATGCCGGGGGCCCTGGGACAGGGCCTGATATGGGGTGTTATGGCAATCGGTGTGTACATCACATACCGGATTCTGGACGTGGCCGACCTGACGGTGGACGGATCCCTGGCCACCGGCGGCGCCATGTGCGCCCTGGGCATTACCCTGGGCTGGAACCCCTGGGTGGCCCTGGCGGCCGCCATTCTTGCCGGCATGCTGGCCGGCCTGATCACCGGCCTGCTCCACACTCTCTGCGGCATTCCCGCCATTCTCTCCGGCATTCTCACCCAGCTGGCTCTCTACTCCATCAATCTTCGTATCATGGCCGTGGGCTCCGGCCTGACCACCAAGGCCACCCTGTCGGTCAGCGTGGACAAGTATCCCCTGATGCTCTCCTCCCGCTATATCCGGGACCTGTCGGCGGCCAACCCCTTTATCCTCCTGGTTCCCCTGGTGCTCATTGTCATTATGCTGCTCTACTGGTTCTTCGGCACCGAGCTGGGCTCCTCCCTCCGGGCCACCGGCGCCAATCAGAGCATGGCCCGGGCCCAGGGCATCAACACCAGCTGGACCAAGGTGCTGGGCCTGGTGGTGTCCAACGGGTTGGTCGCCTTCTCCGGCGCTCTCCTCTCCCAGTACCAGGGCAGCGCCACCGTGGATATGGGCCGCGGCGCCATTGTCATCGGCCTGGCCGCCGTCATCATCGGCGAGGTGCTGCTGGGCAAGGTATTCCGCAACTTTGCCCTCAAGCTGCTCTCCGCCGTTATCGGCGCCATCATCTACTACATTGTCATTACCCTGGTGCTCCGTCTGGGTCTGGAGACCACCGACCTGAAGCTGCTCACCGCCCTGGTGGTGGCCGTATTCCTCACCATCCCCCACTGGAAGGGCAAGCTCGCCAAGGCCGGCAGAAAGGGAGGCGCAGCCCATGCTTGAGCTTCAGAATATCTATAAGACCTTCAACCCCGGCACCATCAACGAGAAGCGGGCCCTCAACGGCGTGTCCCTCACCCTGAAGGAGGGGGACTTTGTCACGGTCATCGGCGGCAACGGCGCGGGCAAGTCCACCCTGCTCAACGCGGTGGCCGGCGTGTGGCCGGTGGACCGGGGCAGCATCCTCATCGACGGCGTGGATGTGACCCACCTCCCCGAGCACAAGCGGGCCAAATACATTGGCCGTGTGTTCCAGGACCCCATGACCGGCACCGCCGCCACCATGCAGATTGAGGAAAACCTGGCCCTGGCCAAGCGCCGGGGGCACCGGCGCACCCTCCGCCCCGGCATCACCCGCGCGGAGCGGGAGGAGTACCGGGAGCTGCTGAAGATTCTGGACCTGGGTCTGGAGGACCGGCTCACCTCCAAGGTGGGCCTGCTGTCCGGCGGCCAGCGCCAGGCCCTCACCCTGCTGATGGCCAGCCTGGTTAAGCCCAAGCTCCTCCTGCTGGACGAGCACACCGCCGCCCTGGACCCCAAGACCGCCGCCAAGGTGCTCAGCGCCACCGAGCAGATTGTCCGGCGGGACCGCCTGACCACCCTGATGATCACCCACAACATGCGGGACGCCATCGCCCACGGCAACCGGCTGATCATGATGTACGAGGGCCGGGTGGCCCTGGATATCTCCGGCGAGGAGAAAAAGCGCCTCACCGTGGAGGACCTGCTGGCCAAGTTCGGCCAGGCCACCGGCTCCGATGAGGCGGACGACAAGCTGCTGCTCTCCTGACAAATCCGATCATGGCAGAAAAACGTGCCCGCATCCACCAGGATGCGGGCACGTTCAGGCTGTCGAAAAAGTGGCTTCCGCCACTTTTCCGAAGGAGCTTCATGAAATTTTCACCTCGATTTCTGATGAAATTGTCGGCAAAAATTTTATGAGAAGTGTCATTTTCGAGGCACATGTCCCCGAAAATGACGGATTTTCATTTGATTCCGTCATCTGCGGATGACGGAACTCCGCGAGACTTCCTCTTCGGGGAGGTTTTTCGACAGACTGAGGGCGGCGGATATCCGCCGCCCCGCTTTTATCCGTCAGACCGTCAGCAGGCCCACCGTCACAAAGAGGTTGTACACCATGGCGGCAGCCTCCTCCCGGGTGGTGAGGGCCGCGGGGCCGATGTCCTCCAGGGGGGCCCAGAGCAGGGAGAAGGTCTGGCCGAAGATGTTCTTCTGGCTGCCGTTGAGCAGCCACATGGACTCCCTGGACCAGTCTGCCCAGGCCCAGTAGTCCCCCAGGGCGGCGGAGTGCTCGGTTTTGGCCGCCTCATAGAAGTTCATGGAGAGATACTCCGCCAGCCGGCCCATGATAGTGAGGAACTGCTGGTGATCCATGGGGTCGTCGGGGTGGAAGAGGCCGTCGCCGTACCCGCTGATGAGCCCCATGGCGGTGAGGGCGTTGAGGGAGGGGGCATACCAGGCGTCGGCAGGTACGTCGGCAAAGCCGGTGTCCCCCTGTCTGCCGTCGTGGAGGGCCTGGGCCAGCAGGGCGCAGAACTCCGCCCTTGTCAGGGTATCCCCGGGGCGGAAGGTGCCGTCGCCGGAGCCGGAGACAATCCGGTAGGCCGCCAGCTTGCTGATGGCGGCGGCGTAGGGGGAATCGGCGGTATCGCGAAAGGTCCGGGGCGTATAGCCGTCCAGGCCGTATTTCTGCGCCAGACCTTCAGCCGTGACCGCCATCCACCCATCGGCGCCGCCGGTGCCCAGCCACAGGGGCGTCTGAGGCGGAAGCGCCTCCAGCAGAGCGGTAAAGGCCGGCTTTCCGGTCTCAGAGGCGGCGTCATCCAGGTCCACGTACCAGCGCCATTTCAGGTCCACCCGCAGCAGGCCGGAGGTATCCCCGTTGGGAGCGGAGGACGAGAGGAGGCAGGCCACGTCGGCGGTATAGGCGTCATCCACCAGCAGGTCGGGAATGACCCCCACCCGGTCGGCGGTGGTTCCGTTGGGGGAGAAGTAGCGGTAAGCCGTCACCTTCAGCGCGTCACCTTCGGTAAAGCTGCCGGGGTAATTGGTCTCGTCCAGCATAATCTGAGCCACGCCCTTGCCGTAGGTGCGGCTGCCGATGACAATGCCGGCGCTCTGATCCCGGACGATGGAGGCAAAAATCTCGGAGGCGCTGGCGGTGCCCTCATTCACCAGCACGATCACCGGGTCCAGGGTCAGCTCCGCCTCCTCCCGGGGCTCCACGCCGTAACGGCCTGACTTGTCCCGCAGGTAGACCAGATTCCCCGACCCTGCAAACATGCCCGCCGCCTGCGCCGCCGCGCTGACGCTGCCGCCGCCGTTGCTGCGCAGGTCCACAATCCAGCGGTCCGCGGCGGCGTCATTGGCCTGAATCCCCTCCACAAAATGCCCCTCCGTCTCGTCGCCGAAGGTCGTGCAAGAAATATAGCCGATGTGCCCGTCCAGCAGCGAGGTGGTTGTGGCGGGAATGATCAGTTCCTCACGGGTGAGGACATAGTCCCTGCTCTCCCCGTCCCGGACCACGGTGACGGTTACCTGGGTGCCCGGCTCTCCCCGCAGCCGCTCCGCCGCGGCCTGGGCGTTCTGGCCGATCACCGTGACGCCGTCCACAGCGGTGATGATATCCCCCGGCTGGATGCCCGCCTCCCGGGCGGGCATGCCCTCGGTCAGGGTCTCCACCACCATGCCCTGGTCCGTCATGGTGCTGGTTACGCCCACGCCGCCGGTCCGGGTGTCGGACATGGTGGCCAGGAAAGCGGCGTACTCCTGAGCGTCAAAATACTGGGTGTAGGGGTCCCCCAGGGCGGAGAGCATGTCCTCCACCGTGCTCTGGGAGAGCACCTCCTGTGAGACGCTGTCGATGTAATATTTCTGGAGCAGCTCGCCGGCCTGGGCTGTATCCAGGGCCAGCGCCGGGGCGGCAAGCAGCATCAGGGACAGCAGGATGGAGAGGGCGCGGCGCAGCAGCGCCTTGTTCTTTTTCATGGGCGTAGCTCCCTTACTTTACATAATAATGTCATTCTACTACAAAGAACGGGCAGGCTCAAGGGCCTGCCCGCGCTAAGGCTGTCAAAAAAGTTAAAAATTTTTTGACAGCCTTCCAAAATGCCGTTACGTTTGCGCTGCACGGCGGCGCAAACGTCCTCGCTCCGCTCGCCGGAAGCCTTGCAGGGCAAGGCCTCCGGGGCATTCAATCCCACGCGAGGCGGGCGGCTGCCCCCTCGCGCTCCCCCGCCCAGTTCAGACGAGCGATTTTTGTCCGAGGCTTTTTTACATACTGAGCGCGGGCAGGCTCAAGGGCCTGCCCGCGCTTTTTCTCGATTTTTTGCCTTATACTGGCCAGAGCCCCTCCGCCCTCACATTGTGGAGGTTCAGCAGGTCGTCGGCGGGCAGGAAGGACACGCCGTTCCGGGCCGTGAGGGTCCCGGTGAGGGCCGTCCCGCTGCCGCCGTCCCCGGTGTTGGCCCGGTCATTGCCCAAAATCAGGAGATACTCCGTCTTCTCCCCACGCACGGCAATTTTATCGGGCCGGGCGGGATCCCAGAGAACCTGGCATCCCAGCGCCTCGGCAAAGGCCCGGACAGGGACCATCAGGGTCTCGCCCTCCACGTAGGGCTGCTCTGCCGCGGTCAGCTCCACCTCGCCGCCGTTGACGGCCAGCCGTCCCGGCTCCAGCACCGCCCAGGCGGAATAGGGCGAGGGAATAACCATCACCTTGCTGGGCCAGGCCTGGGCCGGGAAGGACTCGGCCACCATGTCGTACCAGGCCAGCAGACCGCAGCCGGGGGTGATGTCGGCCAGAGTGACCGTATCGCCGTCAAAGCCGGGTCCGGCCAGCAGCTCCGTATCGCTCAGGGAGTAGTCCACGTCGTCGCTCATGAGGACGGAGGTGCGCCCCCCCCAGACGTTCACCTGCTCCACGGTGGAGTAGGCGGGCACGCCGTAGTCGGCGGGAATGGCGGCCAGAATCACCGCCGCCGTGGCGATAGGCGGCAGACTGCGGGTCATGGCGGGGCTCACATAGGCGTAGACGTACTCGCCCTCCCGCAGGTCCTCGGCGGCCATGGCGCCGCCGTCCACGGCGTTGAGAATCAGGGTGTCCTCCGCCAGGCTGAGGACAATCTCAGGGTATTCGGCCCACTCGCTGCTGTTGGTCACCAGGATGCGGTCCCCGTCCACGGAGACGGTGCCCTGCACCCGCACCAGGTCGGGCTGGTGCTGCTGGGCGATGGTGTAGACGGGCTCTTCCGGGGGCGCCAGCGGGTCGCCGGTGGGAACGTCCACCGTGGTCTGGGCGGGAGCGCTGACCGCCTCCTCAGCAGGGGGCACAGAGGGCATCACAGCGGAGGACGCATTGCTGTCATCTGCGGCAGCGGAAGTGCAGCCGGACAGACAGAGTACAGCGGCAAGGGACAGAGACAATGCGGCAGAGCAGATCTTCTTTCCTTTCATGGTCAAGCTCCTTCCCGGATGTTTTGCCCTTTAGACGAACTGCCGGTGGAAAAGTTCCCTCTCCACCGGCAGTTTTACGCATTTTACAGGTCCCGGAACCGCTTTACGCCCACAGTGGCCAGCAGCCTCCACAGCGCCAGGTTTAGCAGGGCGCAGATTCCCGCCGCAATGAGCAGGCCGGCGGTCTCACCAAGCCGGGAGAACAGGAAGAAATACCCGAAGCCCAGGGCCGCCAGCAGACCCCAGGCGCCGAACATGACAATCAGCACCGAGGCCGACTGCTTGACCACCACCGTGTCGTTTGGAGCGTCCAGCTTTGGGAGGAACAGGTTGGCCAGCAGGCCCCCCTGGGCCATCACGCCGCTGAAGAGCAGCCCCAGCACCAGGAGCAGCACAGTGGAGCCCACATCCACACCCACGGCCACGGCGGCGCAGATGACCCCCACCAGCAGGCAGGGCAGGGTGACCAGCATCTGCGCCCCGGCCTTGACCAGGAAAATCTCGCCGCAGGAGACGGGCGCCTCCTTGAGAATCCACAGCTGCCTGCCCTCCAGGCTGATGGACGAGGCGGTGATCTCCGTGGTGGAGAGCAGGAAGGCCATGCTGAGGGCCAGAATGGGCACCACAGGCAGCAGGCCCTGGGTGAGGGCCAGGAACTCCCGCACCTGTCCCCGGAACACCAGGCAGGCTACGCCGCTGGCAAGCAGCAGGATAAGGCCGAAGCCGGCGTTGATGAAATAGGCGGGCGTGCCGAAGAAGCGCTTGAGCTCTTTCTTCAAAAGGGCGGCGCGGTGGCCGGAGGCGGACAGCCGCTCCAGCTTGTAGTCGCTGCGGGCCTTGCGGGCGCCCATGCTGGTGACAATCTTCTTGTACCGCCCGGCAAAGAGCCACACCACCAGGAGGAAGGGCACAAGGCACAGCCCCGTTAAAGCCAGCAGGGAGAGCAGATTTCCCTCACAGGCCGCCTGCTCCAGCAGCAGGAAGGGCAGTCCCCAGCCGGTGAATGCGCCCTGAAGCCCGGCGGCATACCGGCTCAGGTCGCCCATGGCAAAGCTGAGCCGCATGATCACGCCCATGAGCAGCAGGAAGAACACCATATAGAGCAGGGTGGACAAAATCCCACGGCGGAGGAACCTGGAGGACACCCAGGAGAGCACAAAGCCAATCAGCAGGGAGAACAGGGTGGGCAGGGCGGAGAGGAGCACCGCGCCGATCATCAGCACCACAAAGAAGCCCGCGCCGCCCGCGCCGCCGAAGACCAGGTAGGCCGCGCCGGCGGGGGCCAGGACAAAAACGGTGAACACCAGGTTCTCCACGTACAGGGCCAGGGTGCGGGAGAGCATGAGCGAGAACGGGGACACGGGCATGGACAGCATCAGGTCGTTGTCCCTGCCGCCGAACACCACGCCCTGGGCGGCAAAGACGGTGAACATCAGCCCAAAGGACACGGCGATCACCGGCATGATGAGGATGATCAGGTTGATCATGCCCATGGGGGCCAGCTGGCTGCCGAAGGTAAAGCTGTACACGCCGGAGATGTAGAGCCCCAGGACGGCCAGCAGGAAGAGGGCGCCGAAGCCGGAGAGCCGCCCGGCCCTGTTCCCCCGCCGCCCGGCGCCAAAGCGCATGGCGTTCAAGGTGGCACGCAGATTGACAGACACCAGAGCCAGGAATTTAGTCACGGTCCTTCTCCCCCTCCAGCTCCAGGAACACGTCCTCCAGGGTGGAATTGCCCACAATGTCCTCGGTGGCGCCCACCTCCACCAGCCTGCCCTGCCGGATGATGCCGATGCGGTCGCACAGCTTCTCCGCCACCTCCAGCACATGGGTGGAGAAGAACACCGCGCCGCCGCTTTCGCACACCTCATGCAGGTAGCCCTTGAGCAGATGGGCGGCCACCGGGTCCAGGCCCACAAAGGGCTCGTCCAGAATGAGCAGCCTGGGCTGGCGGATGAGGGCGGAGATAATGGCCAGCTTCTGCTTCATGCCGTGGGAGTAGCTGCCGATGGGGCTGCCCAGGCTGCCGGTGAGCTCGAAGGCGTCGCTGTACTTCTGAATCCGGTCCTGCCGCTCCCTGCGGGGGATGTCGTACAGGTCGGCGATAAAGTTCAGGTACTGCACGCCGGTGAGAAAGTCGTACAGGTCCGGGTTGTCGGGCAGGAATGCGGTGATTTTCTTGGCCGCCGTGGCGTCCCGCTGTACGTCGTGGCCGCCGATGGAGATGGAGCCCTCGGTAAAGTCCATCACGCCCGCCGCCGCCCGGAGGGTGGTGGTCTTTCCGGCGCCGTTGTGGCCGATAAAACCAAAGATTTCACCCGGTGCAACGTTCAGGTTCAGGTCGTCCACAGCCCGTTTTCCCCCGGGATAGGTCTTGGAAAAGTGTTCAATCTTCAGCACGTCTGCTTCCTCCTTCATTTGGGCCAGTTCATCACAAAGGTTATGGCCGCCAGCACCGGGGAGAGCACCGCCAGGATAAGACCGGCGGTCTTTTTCTCCCCGCTGCGGGTCAGGACCGTGCCCACCGCCCCCACCGCCACAGGCAGGAGCAGGGCGGGCACCTTGGGCATATAGTTCTGGAGCTGGCCCGACGCTCCGATCTGCATGGCCAGGCTGTCCGGCAGCAGAAAGTAGCCCGCAATCCCCAGAATCAGCGCCAGGGCTGTGGCCGCCAGGGCAATCCATGTGGTCTTCTCCAGCTTCATAGTCTTACCCCACGATGCGCACCGCCGTGCCGTACGCCGTCACCTCGGCGGCCCCCTGCATGATGGAGGAGCTGGTGTAGCGGACGTTGATCACCGCGTCGGCCCCCATGGCCTGTGCGTCGTCCACCATGCGCTTGGTGGCAATCTGGCGGGCCTGGGCCAGCAGGTCGGTATAGGCCTCCACCTCGCCTCCCACCAGGTTCTTCATGCCGGACATAAAGTCCTTGCCGAAGCTCTTGGCCTGGACCACGCTGCCCTTTACCAGCCCCAGGGCCTCAATCTTTCTGTTGGGAACGTAGTCAATATTGAGAAGCAGCATCCTCTTCTCCTCCTTTAATCTGTTTGAATCTCTGGACCAGCGCCACCAGGACGCCCACAATGACCGCCGCCGGGATGGCGATGAATGCAATCATCACCGGCAGGGGCGGCGCCTCCGCCGGGTCCAGCGCAAAGGCCCACACCATCAGGGCGATGACGCCCGCCATAAAGGCGATGAAGATCAGCGCCGCGCCCAGCGGCCCCAGGTAGCGGGACATGGTGTCCTTCTTTTTGATGTTCACAAATCGGGTCCCCTCCTGTTCCATCCGCTCCATCTCCGCCAGATAGCGGTCGGCGTCCAGCCCGGAGAGCTGGGCCCCCTCCTCCAGCACCCTGGCGCACAGGGCGTGCATAGTGCCCAGGTTGCTCCGCTCCCGCTCCAGCACAATCATGTGGCGGCGGACGGCGTCCTCCAGGTTCAGGACGCCGTGCTGCATCCGGCGGATCTCCTCCAGGGGCATGTCCAGCTTGCGCAGGAGCTTGATCTTCTTCAGCTCCGTCACGTCGGCCTCGGTATAGTCCCGGTAGCCGTTCTCGCTGTTCCGCCCCGGCGTAAGCAGGCCTTCCTTTTCGTAGTAGCGGATATTCCGCTTGGTAATGCCCACCCGTTCCTCTACCTCATTGATTTTCACTGCCGTTCACCTCCCCGCAGCCTCACCTTACACCTTCCACCAGGTGGAAAGTCAAGATCGCCGGGCAAATTTTTCGCGGTTCGAAGGGATTTCGTATCGCACAGCCTCCTCTGCTCCCGACAGGGCAGAGCAGGGGAACTATTTTCTCTCCGCTTCGTCTTACCATATGCTCTCTTTTCCTTCTGTTTCAGAATTATATTATGGGCCATCTGCTTTTGTTGTCAAGAATGCCTGTGGCTCTGCCGGTTTTAATTTTTCTTTTGGCCATTTCTGCCACACTTTTTTAATTTTTTGTTAATATCTATGAAAAGAACTTGTAACATTTAAAATTTGTGCTAAGATATCGCAAATGGATAAAAGCGCTTGTCTCTGTGCAACCAAAACTATTATCAGGTGAAATGTTATGAATATGATCCAATTGATAGAGCACCTGAATCTCTTTATGGCCGTGCTCTTTACGGTACTCTATTTTTATCAGCTGGTCTATCTGGGCGTGGGCCTGGTGCGCAGGAAGCGCCCGCCCCGCCTGCCGGAAACCTGCAAGTTCCACCGCTACGCTGCGGTGATCTCCGCCCGGAACGAGGAAGGGGTCATAGGAGAGCTGATACAATGTTTGAAACAGCAGAACTACCCCTCCGAACTGCTGGACATCTATGTGGTGGCGGACAACTGCACCGACGATACCGCCGGCGCGGCCCGCGCGGCGGGCGCCATTGTCTATGAGCGCCAGGATAAGCGGCTCAAGGGCAAGGGCTACGCTCTGGACTGGCTTTTCCACCACTTGGCGGCGGAAGAGCGGGACGTGTACGACGCCTATCTCATCTTTGACGCCGACAACCTGGTGGATAAGGAGTTCGTGCGGGAGATGAACCGGGTCTTTGACACCGGAAAGTACGACGCCCTCACCTGCTACCGCAACTCCAAGAATTTTGGCGACAACTGGATTTCCGCCGGATACTCCATCTGGTTCCTGCGGGAGGCCCGCTTCCTCAGTTATCCCCGGATGCTGCTGGGCAGCAACTGCCACGTGTCCGGCACCGGCTTTCTGGTGTCCTCCCGGGTCATCCGGGAGAACGGCGGCTGGCCCTACCACCTGCTCACCGAGGACATCGAGTTCTCCGTCAGCTCGGCGGTCAAGGGCTTCCGCATCGGCTACTGCGACGCCGCCGTGGTCTACGACGAGCAGCCCACCACCTTCCGCCAGTCCTGGGATCAGCGGCTGCGGTGGTCCAAGGGCTTCTACCAGGTGGACAGAAAGTACGCCATCCCCCTGCTGAAGGGCTGCGCCCGTCTGGACAAGACCAGCTGGTCCTGCTACGATATGCTGATGACCGTGGCCCCCGGCATGCTGCTCACCCTGGCTGTTTTCCTCTTCAACGGCATCATCTGCGCCGCCTGCCTAGTGGAGCCCCCCTACATCGCCCGGTATGTCATCTCCCTGTGTCTGGAGTTCATGGGCTCCTCCCTCTTCACCTTCTACATGGGTCTGCTGGTCTACGGCATCGTCACCGTGCTCAGCGAGTGGAAAAATATCAGCGCGCCGGCGGCGAAAAAGGTGCTCTATGTCTTCCTCTTCCCCGTCTTTATGTTTACCTACATCCCCATCTCCCTGGCCGCTCTGGTGCGCCGGGTGGAGTGGAAGCCCATTTACCACTCCAGCAACAAGCAGCTCAGCACCGCCCGTTAATTGCTCCGGGCCGGCACCTGCCGGCCCGGAGTTTTTTGTCCTTCCGTCCACGGCGGAGTGCGCCGCATGGGCGGTTTTTATCTTGCGCCATTTTCCTTCTTGACAAATCCCCACTGTCCGAGTATGATTATATCGCAAGAACACTCCCCCCCAGGGGGGTGTTTAGGAAAGGAGGCGCGCGCCATGATGGCCGATGCAAAAACTGTGACCAGACTGCTGAAAACCGCCCGGGGTCAGCTGGACGGTATCCTGAAAATGGTGGAGGATGACCGCTACTGCATCGACATCTCCCAGCAGATCATGGCCACTGAGGCCATTCTTAACCGGGCCAACAAGGAGATTCTGGCCGCCCACCTGAAGCACTGCGTCCAGGAGGCCGCCAGCGACGAGGAGCGGGCCGCCAAAATCGACGAGTTCACCCAGACCCTGGGCCGGATTCTCAAGTAATCCCCCTATCCCCCCATCTCGCTGTGTTTGAAAGTGTGGTGTTCCCTTTGAAACAGAAATTTGACGTTACTGGCATGACCTGCTCGGCTTGCTCCGCTCATGTTGACAAGGCGGTGCGCAAGGTGGACGGCGTCACGGAGGTCAACGTAAACCTGCTGTCCAACTCCATGACCGTGGAGTATGACCCGGCCAAGACCTCCCCCCAGGCCATTGAGGAAGCGGTGGCCGCCGCCGGATACGGCGCCTCCTGCCCCCTGCCCGCCGGTAAGCAGGCCCCCGCTGTGCAGCAGGGGCCCTCTCCCATGGAGGCGGAGCTGAAGCACATGAAGCGACGTCTCATCGTGTCCTTTGTCTTCCTCATCCCCCTGTTCTACATCGCCATGGGCCACATGATGGGCTGGCCTCTGCCTGAGTTCTTCCACGGCACGGAAAACGCCATGGTCTTTGCCCTGGTACAGTTCCTGCTGCTGCTGCCCATCCTGTACGTCAACGACAAATACTACAAGGTGGGCTTCAAGACGCTCTTCAAAGGCGCGCCCAACATGGACTCCCTTATCGCCATGGGTTCCGCCGCCGCCCTCATCTACGGCGTGGCCGCCCTGTTCGCCATTGGCTGGGGTCTGGGCCACGGGGATACGGCTCTGGTGGACAAGTGGTCCATGGACCTGTACTTCGAGTCGGCGGGCATGATCCTCACCCTCATCACCCTGGGCAAGTACCTGGAGACCCGCTCCAAGGGCAAGACCAGCCAGGCCATCACCCGTCTGATGGACCTGGCCCCCAAGACTGCCTCCGTCCTGCGGGACGGGGTGGAGACCGAGGTGCCGGTGGATGAGGTGGCGGTGGGCGACCTGATTGTGGTGCGGCCCGGCGGGCGCATCCCGGTGGACGGGGTCATCACCGACGGCTTCTCCGCTGTGGACGAGTCCGCCCTCACCGGCGAGAGCCTGCCGGTGGACAAGGGCCCCGGGGACAAGGTGGCCGCCGCGTCCATCAACAAGTCCGGCTCCTTCACCTTCAAGGCCCTCCGGGTGGGCGAGGACACCACCCTGGCCCAGATGATCCGTCTGGTGGACGAGGCCGCCTCCTCCAAGGCCCCCATCGCCAAGCTGGCCGACAAGGTGGCGGGCGTCTTTGTCCCCGCCGTCATCGGCATCGCCCTGGTGACCGCCGTCGTCTGGCTCATCGCCACCGGCGGCAGCATCACCTCCGCCCTCACCGCCGGCGTGGCCGTGCTGGTCATCTCCTGCCCCTGCGCCCTGGGCCTGGCCACCCCGGTGGCCATCATGGTGGGCACCGGCAAGGGCGCGGAAAACGGCATCCTCATCAAGTCCGCCGAGGCCCTGGAGACCCTTCACACCATCGACACCGTGGTGCTGGACAAGACGGGCACCCTCACCAGCGGCAAGCCGGTGGTCACCGACTGCCTCACCGCCGCCGGCGTCACGGAGGAGGAGCTGCTGTGCGTGGCCGCCTCCCTGGAGCAGCCCTCGGAACACCCCCTGGCCCAGGCCATTGTGGCCGAGGCGGGGGAGCGAAACATCCCCCTTGTGCGCGTGGAGGGCTTCCAGGCCGTCCACGGACGGGGCGTCACCGCCCGGCTCCACGGCGCCCCCGTGCTGGCGGGCAACCGGGCCATGATGGAGGAGGCGGGGGTGGACCTGTCCTGCTTTGAGGGCCCCGCCGGGGCTCTGGCCGAGCAGGGCAAGACCCCCCTCTACTTTGCCGAAAGCGGCAGTCTGCTGGGCGTGGTGGCGGTGGCCGACACCGCCAAGCCCACCAGCGCCGCCGCCGTGGCGGGCTTCAAGGCCCTGGGCATCCGGGTTGTCATGCTCACCGGCGACAACCGCCGCACCGCCCAGGCGGTGGGGCAGGCACTGGGCGTGGACGGGATTGTCTCCGAGGTGCTGCCCCAGGACAAGGAAAAGACCGTGTCCGCCCTCCAGGCCCAGGGCCGCAAGGTGGCCATGGTGGGCGACGGCATCAACGACGCCCCCGCCCTGGCCCGGGCGGATGTGGGCATGGCCATCGGCGCGGGCACCGACGTGGCCATCGAGTCGGCGGACATCGTGCTGATGAAGAGCGATCTGATGGACGCGGTGGACGCGGTGCGGCTGTCCAAGGCCACCATCCGCAACATCAAGGAGAACCTGTTCTGGGCCTTCTTCTACAATATCATCTGCATCCCCATTGCCGCCGGTGTGCTGGTGCTCTTCGGCGGCCCTCAGCTCAACCCCATGTTCGCCGCCGCGGCCATGAGCCTCAGCTCGGTGTGCGTGGTGACCAACGCCCTGCGGCTCAAGTTCTTCAAGCCCACCCCCCGGGACACCGCTGTCCCTCAGCATACGCAGTCCAAAGAAACCACTGAGAAAGGAACGATTACCATGGAAAAGAAGCTCGGAATTGAAGGCATGATGTGCAATCACTGCAAGGCCCACGTGGAGAAGGCCCTCTCCGCCCTGGACGGGGTCACCTCCGCCGCAGCCGACGTGGAGGGCAAGTGCGCCGTGGTCACCCTGTCCCATGACGTGACGGATGAGGCGCTGAAAAAGGCCGTGGAGGACGCGGGCTATCAGGTCACCTCTGTGTCCTGACCTCCGGCTCATAAAAAATTCCCCGGGAGCTCCCGGGGAATTTTTTATGGGCTGTCGAAAAAGTGGCTTCCACCACTTTTTCGAGGGAGTTTCCATTTGATTCCGTCATCTGCGGATGACGGAACTCTGCGAGGCTTCCCCTTCCGGGAGGTTTTTGACAGACAAAAGCCCGGGCCCCAGGCCCGGGCTTTTCACATATGATGGAATTATGCCTCCGCGCTCTGTTTGGCGCGGGCCAGCTTGACGCAGGCGGCAATGACGCCGAAGAGGAAGAAGTAGACGAACATATTGCGGGGGTAGAACCAGGTGTACTCCGCCACGCTGATGACCGAGATGCCGAAGAAGGCGCCCACGGCGGCGGAGAGGATGTTCTTGATCCGGCGGTCCGTGCAGGTATAGTAGGTCTTGACGCCCACCTTCAGCTGGTGGAGCACCATGGCCACATAGGTCAGAGCGCCGAAGAAGCCCAGCTCGCCCCACATCTGGAGGTAGTTGTTGTGGGTGTGGATGGGGTAGTTGCCGTCGTACATGGTGGGGTACACCTTGAACACCTGGCGCATCACGTCGGTGCCCAGGCCCACGCCCCGCAGGCCGTAGTCCTCGATGAGGTAGGCGGTGTTCCCATAAATGGCAAAGCGGTACCGGAGAGAGCTGTCCTTCATATTGCCGATGGTGAGGATGCGGTTCATGATGCTCTCGGGCAGGAAGGGCAGTGCGGCAAGACCCAGCACGATAAAGAGGGGCAGGAAGCGCCAGTTTTGGAGTATCAGGAACACAGCCATAACAAGAACCATGGCAATCCATCCGGTCCGGAAGTAGGTCATGCCGATAGCCACCACACAGGGCACCAATGCTGCCAGAGCCAGCACTCTCCCCCGCCATCCCCTGGCGTTGAGGAACAGGGCCAGCAGGAAGGGCATGAGCATAATCAGAATTTCACCGAAGTTATTGGGGTTGTCGAAGAAGGAGTAGACCCGGCCGGGCATGCCCGCGTTGAGGACCAGGTCCTGCTGGGAGGCCACCACCTCCACGCCGATATAGCCCTGGTAGCAGCCGTAGAGGGCCGACACGGTCAGGCCGCACAGGGAGATGACCAGCATCAGCTGGAGCTGCTCCACCTTCTGCACCGCGCTCACGGTCAGCAGGGTAATGAGGAAGGCGATGGCATGGAACACGAAAAAGCGCCAGGACAGGCTGCCGGTGACGCCGCTGACCAGGCCGGAGGAGAGGTCTGTGCCCAGGCTGCACAGGAAGCCGTAGCACACAAAGGCCATGAACAGGGTGTAGTAGGGACCCAGCTTGTCCAGGTCCAGCCGGTGCCTGGGCCGGGCCATGCAGCCGGCCAGGAAGAGCATCATCACGCCGTACATGCACAGCAGGGTGTAGGCATTGTTCCAGTTGGCGTGGTCCACCACCAGCATGAGCAGCATGGACAATCCCAGGAACACAAAGGTGGCCCCGCCCAGGGCGGAGGCGATGCGGAAGGCAATGCTGGCGTCCCACACATTCTTCCAGATTCTGTACAGCCACTGGACAATCATGCAGGGGATATTGAGGATAAAGGTGACAACCCGGCAGGTCAGGCTCTCCGGCCAGCCGCCGGGTATGCGGCCGTCCCGCCAGACAAACTGCCAGAGGACGCTGCCCTCCACGCCGTGGCGGACGGCAATCTCGATCCGCCGGAGGATTTTCCCGGGCACGCTCTCCGCCCAGCCGTCACTCAGGACGGTCCACAGGGCGATAAAAAAGCGGACCAGGGCACTGTTTTGTGCGACAGACATAGACATAGGCTCCAATCTTGTGGAAAAATTGTAACTGAGCGGCGGGTTTTAGCCCTTGGCCGCCTTTTCGTAGATACGGAAGGTGGCCTCCGCCATCTTGTGGACCTCGAAGCGGTCGTCCACCGCCTTGAGGGCGTTGGAACGGCAGCGCTCCAGCAGCTCCGGCTCCTCCATCATCCGCTTGAGGGCGCCCGCCATGGACTCGGGGTTGTCATACTCCGCCAGCAGGCCGCAGTTGGTCTGGTCGTTGACAATGTCCGGGTTGCCGGCAATGTCGGTGACCACCACGGGCAGTCCGGCGGCCATGGCCTCGATGATGAGGAAGGACAGGGCCTCGTGCCGGGAGGAGTTGACATACAGGTCGCTGGCCTTATACAGGTTCTTGATGTCCTTGCGGAAGCCGATGAACTTCACGCAGTCGTCCAGCCCAAGCTCCCTGGCCTGGGCCTTCCGCTCCTCCAGCAGGGGGCCGTCTCCCGCCAGCACCAGAGTGAAGGGCACGTCGGAGATCTCCCTGAGCCGCTTCACCGACTCCAGCAGGTAGTGGTGGCCCTTGTCGTCGGCAAAGCGGGAGGCGCACAGCATGACGAACCGGTCGGCCGGGATGCCCAGCTCCTGCCGCAGGGTGGACTCGCTCCGGTCCCCGGCCCAGGCGGCGGGATCCACCGCGTTGAAGATGACGGAAATCCGGTCGCCGCTCCAGCCGTTGCGGATGAGCTGCTGCTTGCCCAGGTTGCACACGGCGATCATCTGGTCCTGCCGCCTGTCCATCCACTTGTTGGACAGGCGCGTAATGGCGTTGTTGGCCAGCACAAAGTGGTTGGTGTACACCACCCGGATGTGCTTGTTGTACCGCTTGGCCAGCAGGGCGGTGTAGTGCTCCCGCAGGTAGTGGCAGTGGATTACGTCGATGTTCCACTCCCGGCACAGGTCGGCCAGGCGCCTGGCCGCCTTGAAGTCAAAGCGGCTGTTCATGTCGATTTGCCGGATGGGGACGCCCGCCTCCTCCATCCGCTCCACCAGCAATCCCCCCTGGTTGTAGGCGAAAAAGGCCCGGATATGCTTATGGTTGAGGTACTTCACCAGGGTCTCCACATACCGCTCCGTCCCGGCCTTGCCGGCAAAGTTGAGGAGATAGAGGACATTCAGCACGTCAATCGGCCTCCTGCATTCAGCATAAGATATGGGCAGACACACCGTGTCTGCCCATATAGTTTACCGTAAACTTCTGCCTTTGTCTACGCTTTTCTTCCCGTTCCGGGGGTTTTACAGCGCGGCCTTCAGGGCCTCGGTCATGTCGGTGCGCTCCCAGGGCAGCTCCACGTCGGTGCGGCCGAAGTGGCCGTAGGCCGCGGTCTGGCGGTAGATGGGGCGGCGCAGGTCCAGCTTGCGGATGATGGCGGTGGGCCGCAGGTCAAAGACCTTGCTGACGGCGGCGGACAGGGCCTCATCGGAGACCGTACCGGTGCCGAAGGTGTCGATGAGGACGGACACGGGGCGGGCCACGCCGATGGCGTAGGCCAGCTCAATCTGGCACTTTCTAGCCAGACCGGCGGCCACGATGTTCTTGGCCACGTAGCGGGCCATGTAGGCCGCGGAGCGGTCCACCTTGGTGGGGTCCTTGCCGGAGAAGGCGCCGCCGCCGTGGGGGGCGCTGCCGCCGTAGGTGTCCACGATGATCTTGCGGCCGGTGAGGCCGGAGTCGCCCTGGGGGCCGCCCACCACGAAGCGGCCGGTGGGGTTGACGTAGTACTTGGTGTTCTCGTCCAGCAGCCCGGCGGGGATGGTGGGCTTGATAACCAGCTCCACCATGTCCCTGCGGATCTGCTCCAGAGTGGCCTCGGGGCTGTGCTGGGTGGAGATGACCACGGTGTCCACCCGGACGGGCTGGCCGTTCTCGTCGTACTCCACGGTGACCTGGCTCTTGCCGTCGGGCCGCAGGTAGTCCACCAGGCCCTGCTTGCGGACCTGGGCAAGCCGGTAGGAGAGCTTGTGGGCCAGGGAGATGGCCAGGGGCATCAGCTCGGGGGTCTCGTCGCAGGCGTAGCCGAACATCATGCCCTGGTCGCCGGCGCCGTTCTCCAGCTCGGCGTCGGCGCCGCCCTCCTTGGCCTCCAGGGACTTGTCCACGCCCATGGCGATGTCGGGGGACTGCTCGTCGATGGAGGTGAGGACGGCGCAGGTGTCGCAGTCAAAGCCGAATTTGGCCCGGTCGTAGCCGATCTCCCGGATGACCTCCCGGGCGATGTGGGGGATGTCCACATAGCAGTGGGTGGAGATCTCGCCCATCACATGGACCAGGCCGGTGGTGACGGTTGTCTCACAGGCCACCCGGGCCTGGGGGTCCTTCTCCAGGATGGCGTCCAGCACCGCGTCGGAGATCTGGTCGCAGATTTTATCGGGGTGTCCCTCGGTGACGGACTCGGAGGTAAAGAAACGGTGTGCCATAAGTACATTCTTCCTTTCTGTGTTTGCGCGGGGATGGTCTGGAACGAAAAAGCGCTCCGCCGGCCGGCGGAGCGCATGGAGTCAGTTCCATCCTCATCTTTCGATTCTCTCGCCGGATTTGGCACCTTGCGCAATGCGCAGGTTGCCGGGCTTCATCGGGCCGTTCCCTCCACCGCTCTTGATAAGGCGTATTCACTTTTGCGTAGAGTATTTTATCAGATTTTTTCCCTTTGTCAACAGTTTTCTTGGGTTCAGGTTCACAGTCTCCCTAAATTGTCCCGCCAAAGAGCGTCCCGCCGCCGGAAAACCGGCGACGGGACACAATACTCAGGCCTTCCAGCCGTTGAGATACTCTACCTGATCGGGGGTCAGGGTGTCGATGGACAGACCCAGGGCGGCCAGCTTCACCCGGCCGATCTGGTCGTCAATCTCGTCGGGCACGTTGTAGACCTTCTTCTCCAGGCCGTCCCGATGCTTTGCCAGCCACTCCAGCGCCAGGGCCTGGACGGCGAAGGACATGTCCATAATCTCGGCGGGATGGCCGTTGCCGGCGGCCAGGTTCACCAGGCGGCCCTCGCCGATGACGTTGAGCACCCGCCCGTCGGGCAGGGTGAAGCCCTCGATGTTGTCCCGGCGCAGCTCCCGCTTCACCGCCATCCCGGCCAGGCCCGCCACGTCCACCTCGCAGTCGAAGTGGCCGGCGTTGGTGAGCAGTGCGTTGTGCTTCATAACGGCGAAGTGGGCGGGGGTGATCACGTCCCTGCAACCGGTGACGGTGACGAACACGTCGCCGATTTTGGCGGCCTCGTCCATCTTCATCACCCGGAAGCCCTGCATGGTGGCGTCCAGGGCCTTGAAGGGGTCCACCTCGCAGACCACCACGTCGGCGCCCATGCCCGCGGCCCGCATGGCCACGCCCTTGCCGCACCAGCCGTACCCGGCCACCACCACGGTCTTGCCCGCCACAATGAGGTTGGTGGTGTGCATGATGGCGTCCCACACGGACTGGCCGGTGCCGTACTTGTTGTCATAGTAGTGCTTGGCCTTGGCGTCGTTGACCGCCATCATGGGGCAGGGCAGGATGCCCTCCCGCTCCCGGGCCCGCAGGCGCAGGATGCCGGTGGTGGTCTCCTCGCAGCCGCCGATGAGGTTCTCCGCCAGATCGGAGCGCCTGCCGCCCAGCAGGTGAACCAGGTCGCCGCCGTCGTCCACAATCAGGTGGGGCTTGTGGGAGAGGGCCTGGACCAGATGGTCCTCGTACTCCTCCGCCGTGGCGCCGTGGACGCCGAAGGTCTCCACCCCCAGGCTGGCAAGGCCGGCGGCCACGTCGTCCTGGGTGGAGAGGGGGTTGGAGCCGGTGAGCCGCACCTCAGCGCCGCCCCTGGCCAGCACCAGGCCCAGATTGGCGGTTTTAGCCTCCAGGTGGACGGATACGGTCACCCGCAGCCCGGCAAAGGGCTTTTCCCGCTCAAAACGGGCCTCAATTCCGCTGAGGGCGGGCATAAAGTCCCGCACCCACTGGATTTTCCTGCGGCCGGACTCGGCCAGGGACATATCTCTTACCACGCTCATGGCGTATGCCTCCTCAAGGTATGTTTTGTCGGTTTTTTCAGTTTAACATACTTTTCCGCTCCGTGGAAGAATGTTCACAGATTTTTTATCGTCCGCTTTCTGCGGACGATAAAAAATGTCCATATGGCGCGCTCTGCCGCGCCATGGACTTGAAATCACAGCCCACGGCCATACCGTGGCCGTATGGGCGTAAAAAAATAGCGCTCTGCGCTATTTTTTTATTTACTTTACGAAAAAAAGCGGGTAGAATGATGCACAGCATAATTTGATTGTTAGGAGGACTTGCCTTGCGCTCCATTGACAGCTGGTTTGACCGCTTCTGCAGAAAGCATCCCAGGCTGGCCATCCCCAACCTGATGATGTACATCGTCATCGGCACCGCCATTGTGTATATTCTGGACATGTTCGGCCCCTTCCCCATCTCTGATTACCTGACTTTCAGTCCCTATTACATCGTCCGCGGCCAGGTGTGGCGCCTCATCACCTTTATCTTTATCCCGCTGGACAACAACCCCTTCTGGTTCATTCTCTCATTGTACATGTACTGGTGGATCGGCAGCGCGGTGGAGCGGGAGTGGGGCTCCACCAAATTCACCGTGTTCTACGGCACCGGCGTGCTGCTGAACATCCTCTCCGGCCTGATTCTGGCCCTGTTCCTGGGCGGCTTCTCCGGCCCCATCCCCACGCTGCATGGGGCGGAGTATCTGAACATGTCCCTCTTCTTCTCCATGGCCACCCTGTTCCCCGATCTGACCATCCTGCTCTTCTTTGTCATCCCTCTGAAGGCCAAGTGGCTGGCCTGGATTGACGCGGCCCTGTTCCTCTTCGGCATCGGCAGAGGGCTGGTGAACACGGTGCTCTACGGGCCCTTCATGCTTGTCTCGGTGATTCCGCCCCTGGTTGCCATGCTCAACTACCTGCTCTTCTTCTGGTCGGACATTGCCGGGTTCTTCACCCGTACATTCCATCGGACCAAGCACCAGACCTCCCGCCAGACCATCAACTTCAAGCAGGCCACCCGGCACGCCCAGCAGCAGAAGGGATATATCCACAAGTGCGCCGTCTGCGGCAAGACCGACACCGACTACCCCGACGAGGAGTTCCGCTACTGCTCCAAGTGCAACGGCTACTACTGCTACTGCTCCGAGCACATCCACAACCACGTCCATATCGAATGATTGACCGGGAGCCGGAGGACAGGGTCCTCCGGCTCCGTCTGTGAAGGACAGATGTTCTGCCAGGGAAAATTTTCTCTTGACAAACGGCCGCTTTGCTCCTATACTTACGCTATCAGTTGAGAACGAAGGTGTTCCGACCCCCATGGGCGGAGCATCTTCTTTTTTATTTTCAGGCGGCAGGCGCGCCCGGGCCGCCCGGAAAGGGGCAACCACCATGAAAACCAGACGACAGCGGGGACTCTACTCCCCTTCTTTTGAACATGACAGCTGCGGCATCGGCGCCGTGGTGGACATCCACGGCCGGCCCAGCCACCGGACCGTGGACGACGCATTGAAGATTGTGGAGAAGCTGGAGCACCGGGCCGGCAAGGACGCCGCCGGCGAGACCGGCGACGGCGTGGGCATTCTGCTCCAGATCTCCCACCGTTTCTTTGTCAACGCCGCCCGGGATGTGGGCATTGCTCTCCCCGGCCCCCGGGATTACGGCGTGGGCATGTTCTTCTTTCCCCAGGATGAGAACGTCCGCCGCCGCGCCAAGAAGATGTTCGAACTGCTCACCGCCCGGGAGGGACTCACCTTCCTGGGCTGGCGGAAGGTGCCGGTCTGTCCCGAGATTCTGGGCCAAAAGGCCCTGGCCAAGATGCCCTGCATTGAGCAGGCCTTTATCGGCAGGCCCGCCGGCCTGGCCCCCGGCCTTTCCTTTGATCGAAAGCTCTATCTGGTGCGCCGGGTGTTTGAGCACTCCAACGGCAGCACCTACGTGCCCTCCCTGTCCAGCCGCACCATTGTCTACAAGGGCATGTTCCTGGTCCACCAGCTACGGCGGTTCTACCCCGACCTCCAGAGCGAGGAGTATGAGTCCGCCATTGCCCTTGTCCACTCCCGGTTCTCCACCAACACCAATCCCTCCTGGGAGCGGGCCCACCCCAACCGGCTCATGGCCCACAACGGTGAGATCAACACCATCCGGGGCAACGCCGACCGTATGCTGGCCCGTGAGGAGACCATGTACACCCCCCTGCTGGACGGGGACATGGACAAGGTGCTGCCGGTGATCGACGCCTCCGGCTCCGACTCCTCCATGCTGGACAACACGCTGGAGTTTATGATGATGGCGGGCATGGACCTGCCCCTGGCGGTGATGGTGGCCATCCCCGAGCCCTGGCGGGAGGACCGGAACATCTCCCGGGCCCGCCGGGATCTGTACCGGTACTACGCCACCCTGATGGAGCCCTGGGACGGCCCGGCCTCCATCCTCTTCTCCGACGGCGACGTGGTGGGCGCCGTGCTGGATCGCAACGGTCTGCGCCCCTCCCGCTACTACCTGACCGACGACGGGCGGCTCATCCTCTCCTCCGAGGTGGGCGTGCTGGACCTGCCCGACACGGAGATTATCCGCAAGGACCGGCTCCAGCCCGGACGGATGCTGCTGGTGGACACGGTCCAGGGCCGCATCATCTCCGACCAGGAGCTGAAGGAGACCTACGCCGCCCGACAGCCCTACGGCGAGTGGCTGGATCGGAACCTGCTCCACCTGCGTGACCTGCCCATCCCCAACCGCCGGGTGGAGCGGCGCAGCCACGAGGACCTGGTCCGGCTGCGCACCGCCTTCGGCTACACCGATATGGACGTCACCGGCACCATTCTTCCCATGGCGGAGGCCGGCGTTGAGCCCACCGCCGCCATGGGCGTGGATATTCCCCTTGCCGTGCTGGACCCCAAGGACCAGCCCCTGTTCAGCTACTTCAAGCAGCTCTTCGCCCAGGTGACCAACCCGCCCATCGATGCCATCCGGGAGGAAGTGGTCACCGACACCACCGTGTATGTGGGCGACGACGGCAACCTGCTCCAGGAGAACGCCGACAACTGCCGGGTCCTCCAGATCCATAACCCCATTCTCACCTCCACCGACATGATGAAGATCAAGGCCATGGACCAGCCCGGTTTCCGGGTGGAGACCGTGTCCATGCTCTACTATAAAAATACCCCCCTGGACCGGGCCCTGGACCATCTGGCCCTGTCGGTGGACCGTGCCTGGCGGGAGGGTGCCAACGTCATCGTCCTCTCCGACCGGGGTGTGGACGAGAATCACGTGGCCATTCCCTCCCTGCTGGCCGTGTCCTCCATTGAGCAGCACCTGATCCGCACCAAGAAGCGGACGGCGGTGTCCATCCTGGTGGAGACCGGCGAGCCCCGGGACGTCCACCACTTCGCCGCCCTGCTGGGCTACGGCGCCCGGGCAGTAAACCCCTACCTGGTGGAGGAGACCATTGTGGACCTCATTGAGTCGGGCAGGCTGGACAAGGACTTCCACACCGCTGTGGCCGACTACAACTCCGCCGTGCTCCACGGCATCGTGAAGATCGCCGCCAAGATGGGCATCTCCACCCTTCAATCCTACCAGTCCGCCCAGATCTTTGAGGCGGTGGGCATCCGGCAGGATGTCATCGACCGCCACTTCACCAACACAGTCTCCCGGGTGGGGGGCATCGGTCTGGATGAGATGGGGGCCATGGTGGACCGAAACCATTCCAAAGCCTTTGAGACGCCACTTGAGGAGGAGCCTGCCTCCCCAAAGCGCCCCGGAGACGGTGAGGACCACCTCTTCAATCCCCAGACCATCCGCCTTCTGCGTCAGGCCACCCACGAGGGCAATTACGAAATCTTCCGGCAGTACACCGCCATGGCGGACGACGAAACCCGGCCCCATACCCTCCGGGGTCTGCTGGATTTCCAGTACGCCGCTCACCCCCTCCCCCTGGACGAGGTGGAGAGCGTGGACTCCATTGTCAGGCGCTTCAAGACTGGCGCCATGAGCTATGGCTCCATCTCTCAGGAGGCCCACGAGTGCCTGGCCCGGGCCATGAATCTGCTGGGCGGCAAGTCCAACTCCGGCGAGGGCGGCGAGGAGCCCGACCGGCTCCGCGACCCGGAGCGCAACTCCGCCATCAAGCAGGTGGCCTCCGGCCGGTTCGGCGTCACCAGCGAGTATCTGGTCAGCGCCCAGGAGATTCAGATTAAGATGGCCCAGGGCGCCAAGCCCGGCGAGGGCGGGCACCTGCCCGCCGGAAAGGTGTACCCCTGGATCGCCAGGTGCCGCCACTCCACCCCCGGCGTCACCCTTATCTCCCCGCCCCCGCACCACGACATCTACTCCATTGAGGACCTCTCCCAGCTGATTTACGACCTGAAATGCGCCAACCGGCAGGCCAGCATTTCGGTGAAGCTGGTCAGCGAGGCCGGCGTGGGCACCGTGGCCGCCGGCGTGGCCAAGGCCGGCGCCCAGGTGGTTCTCATCTCGGGCTACGACGGCGGCACCGGCGCCGCCGCCCGCACCTCCATCCATAACGCGGGCCTGCCCTGGGAGCTGGGGCTCTCTGAGGCCCACCAGACTCTGATCCAGAACGGCCTGCGCACCCGGGTCATGCTGGAGGTGGACGGCAAACTCATGTCCGGCCGGGACGTGGCCATTGCCTGTATGCTGGGGGCCGAGGAATTCGGCTTCGCCACCGCCCCCCTGGTGGCCCTGGGCTGCGTGATGATGCGGGTGTGCAATCTGGACACCTGCCCTGTAGGCGTGGCCACCCAGAACCCGGAGCTGCGCAAGCGATTCAGAGGCAAGGCGGAGTACGTGGTGAACTTTATGCGCTTCATCGCCCAGGAGCTGCGGGAGTACATGGCAAAGCTGGGCGTGCGCACCGTGGACGAGCTGGTGGGCCGCAGCGATCTGCTGATGGTCCGCACCCCCGCCGCCAACCCCCGGGCCGCCACAGTGGACCTGTCCGCCATCCTCCGCAATCCCTGGGCCGGACAGCCGGGGCAGCGGTTCAACCCGGCGGATGTCTACGACTTTCATCTGGAGAACACCGTGGACCTGAAGTTCCTGGAGCCCACCCTGGGCGAGGCCCTGGCCGAGGGCAGGCCCATGCGGCTGTCCCTGCCGGTGTCCTCCACCGACCGGGCCGTGGGCACCATTCTGGGCTCGGATGTCACCCGTCTCCACGGCGGCAGCCTCCCTGAGGACACCTTTCTCATCCGGTGCAGCGGCGGCGGCGGTCAGTCCTTCGGTGCTTTTCTCCCCGCAGGCGTGACCCTGGAGCTGGAGGGCGACGCCAACGACTACCTGGGCAAGGGTCTGTCCGGCGGCAAGCTGGTGGTCTATCCCCCCAGAGGCAGCCGCTTTGCCCCGGCAGAGAACATTCTGGTGGGCAACGTGGCCCTGTACGGCGCCACCGGCGGCAAGGCCTTCCTCAACGGCGTGGCGGGCGAGCGGTTCTGCGTCCGCAACTCGGGGGCCGCGGCTGTGGTAGAGGGCGTGGGCGACCACGGCTGCGAGTATATGACCGGCGGCCGGGTGGTCATTCTGGGTCCCACCGGCAAGAACTTTGCCGCCGGCATGAGCGGCGGCGTGGCCTACGTGCTGGACGAGAAGCGGGATTTATACCTGCGTCTGAACAAAGAGCTGGTGTCCATGGACCCGGTGACGGAGCGATACGACGCTGAGGAGCTGCGCGCCCTCATCCAGGCCCACGCGGCGGCCACCGGCTCTCCCAAGGCCAAGACCATTCTGGCCGACTTTGAACACTACCTCCCTCTGTTCAAGAAAATCCTCCCCCGGGATTACGACCGGATGCTCCACGCCATCGCCCAGTACGAGGAGAAGGGCCTGTCCAGAGAGGAAGCCGAGGTAGAGGCATTTTACCAGAGCACCGGCAAAGGCGCCGGTTCGGGCCGCTGACGGTCCGTCATCCCCGGGGTTTTATCCCCTGTAACATGGCAGCAAAGGCGCTGCGGCTTCTGCCGCGGCGCCTTTTGCATATTTCGGGCACAAATTTAAGGAGTGAGCGTTATGAAGAAGATTCCCGCGCTGTTTGGCAGTATGGTGTTCAACGAGTCCGTGATGAAGGAGCGCCTGACCAAGGACGCCTACCGCGCCCTGTGCCGCACCATCAAGGAGGGCGAGGCCCTGGACCCGGCGGTGGCCGATGTGGTGGCCTCCGCCATGAAGGACTGGGCTGTGGAGAAGGGGGCCACCCACTTCACCCACTGGTTTCAGCCCATGACCGGCGTCACCGCCGAGAAGCACGACGCCTTCCTCTCCCCCTGCGGGGACGGCACCGGCATCATGGAGTTCTCCGGCAAGGAGCTCATCAAGGGTGAGCCCGACGCCTCCTCCTTCCCCTCCGGCGGCCTGCGGGCCACCTTTGAGGCCAGAGGCTACACCGCCTGGGATCCCACCTCCTATGCCTTCATCAAAGATAACACCCTGTGCATTCCCACCGCCTTCTGCTCCTACCGGGGCGAGATTCTGGACAAAAAGACCCCTCTGCTCCGGTCCATGGACGTGCTTAGCCGGGAGGCGGTGCGGGTGCTCAAGCTCTTTGGCAAGGAGGTCCGCCGGGTCACCGCCACCGTGGGGCCCGAGCAGGAGTACTTCCTCATCGACAAGGCCGACTACGCCAGGCGTCCCGACCTGATTCTCACCGGGCGGACCCTCTTCGGCGCTCCCGCCCCCAAGGGCCAGGAGATGGAGGACCACTACTTCGGCTCCATCCGGCCCCGTGTGAAGGCCTTCATGGCCGACCTGGATGAAGAGCTGTGGAAGCTGGGCATCTATGCCAAGACCGAGCACAACGAGGTTGCACCCAGCCAGCACGAGATGGCGCCCATCTTCACCACCGCCAACCTGGCCACCGACCAGAACCAGCTGACCATGGAGGTGATGAAGAAGGTGGCCGACCGCCACGGCTTTGTCTGCCTGCTCCACGAGAAGCCCTTTGAGGGGGTCAACGGCTCGGGCAAGCACAACAACTGGGCCCTGTCCACCGACGCCGGCGAGAACCTGCTGGACCCGGGCAAGACCCCCATGGACAACGCCCAGTTCCTCCTGTTCCTGACCGCCGTTATCCGAGCCGTGGACGAGTACCAGGACCTGCTGCGCATCTCGGTGGCCAGCGCGGGCAACGACCACCGCCTGGGCGGCAACGAGGCCCCGCCCGCCATTGTGTCCGTCTATGTGGGCGACGAGCTGTCCGACGTGATCAGCGCCCTGATCCAGGGCACCGGCCACAGCGATGCCGCCCCCGGCAGCATGGACATCGGCGTCACCGCCCTGCCTCCCATCCCCCTGGACAACTCCGACCGCAACCGCACCTCCCCCTTCGCCTTCACCGGCAACAAGTTTGAGTTCCGTATGCCCGGCTCCTCCTTCAACATCGCCTGCCCCAACATCATGCTCAACTGCGCTGTGGCCGAGTCCCTGGGGCTGTATGCCGGGGAGCTGGAGCAGGCCACCGACTTTGACGCCGCCCTCTCCGCCCTGGTCCGCCGGGAGCTCTCCGCCCACAGCCGCATCCTCTTCAACGGCAACGGCTACGGCGCCGACTGGCCCGAGGAGGCCGCCCGCCGGGGCCTGATGAACCTGCACAACACCCCCGAAGCCCTGGAACACTTCGACGACGGGAAGAACGTGGCCCTCTTCACCTCCCAGGGCATCTACACCCCCGAGGAGATCCACTCCCGCCAGGAGATCGCCCAGGAGGAGTATGCCAAGACCATCCTCATCGAGGCCAGAACCTCTCTGGACATCCTGCGCAAGCAGATCATCCCCGCCTGCATCTCCTACTCCAGCCAGGTGGCCCAGGGCGCAGCGGTGAAGGGGTCCATCGGCGTCTCCGCGGAAGGCGAGATCGCCCTGGTCCGCACCATCACCGACAAGACCAGCGCCCTTATGGAGCGCACCGAGGCGCTGGATAAGGCTGTGGCCGCTATGCCCGAGGACGTGAAGGAGAGCGCCCGGTACTGCGCCGAGACCCTCCTCCCCGCCATGGAGGCCGCCCGTGCCATCGCCGACCAGCTGGAGCTGCTGGTGGACCGCGCCCACTGGCCCTTCCCCACCTACCGCGACCTGCTCTTCTATGTATAATCCGTCCGGCTTTCGGCCAGGACTCCTCACTCCGCCCTCACGGCCGGGCTGCCTCTCACGGCGGCCCGGCCGGAGGGCTGATTGTCGTGTCTGAGCACCGTTTCCGTGCTCATCCATCCCCTTTCAGAAAGGAAGAATCGTTTCGTGTCAATCCACGAGGAATGCGGCGTATTCGGCGTGCTGGACCCCGCCGGAGACTGCGCCCGCACCACCTATTACGGTCTCTTTGCCCTCCAGCACCGGGGTCAGGAGGCCTGCGGCATCGCCACCATTCAGGACCGTGAGCTGGCCTTTCACAAGGACCTGGGCCTGGTGGGAGAGGTGTTCTCCCCCGAAATTCTGGACCGACTGGGGGGCACCATGGCCGTGGGCCACGTGCGCTACGCCACCACCGGCGGCAGCCGCCGGGAGAACGCCCAGCCCCTGACCCTCAAGTACGTCAAGGGCACTCTGGCCGTAGCCCACAACGGCAATCTGGTCAACGCCGGCCAGCTGCGCACCGCCTTTGAGTACCGGGGCGCCATCTTCCAGACCACCACCGACTCCGAGCTCATCGCCTACGCCATCGCCCAGGAGCGGCTCCGCTGCCCCTCCGCTGAAGAGGCAGTGTGCCAGGCTCTGAAGGGTCTGCGTGGCGCCTTCTCCCTCATCGTCATGTCTCCCCAGAAGCTCATTGCCGCCCGGGACCCCTGGGGCTTCCGGCCTCTGTGCATGGGCCGTCGGGGCGACGCGGTGATCTTCGCCTCCGAGACCTGCGCCCTCACCGCCGTGGGAGCCACCTTTGAGCGGGAGCTGGAGCCGGGTGAGATCGTGGTGGCCAGCCGGGACGGTGTGCGCTCCATCCGGGAGAACTGCGCGGCCGCCTCCAGCCACATGTGCATCTTTGAGTACATCTACTTCGCCCGGCCCGACTCGGTGCTCTGCGGTCAGTCGGTCCACGAGGCCCGGCGGAACGCAGGCCGCCTGCTGGCCCAGGAGTACCCGGCGGAGGCCGATGTGGTCATCGGCGTGCCCGACTCGGGCCTGGACGCCGCCATGGGCTACGCCGAGGCCTCCGGCATCCCCTACGGCGTGGGGCTGGTGAAGAACCGGTACATCGGCCGTACCTTCATCACCCCCGGTCAGGAGAGCCGGGAGCAGGCCGTGCGCATCAAGCTGGGCGCTCTGGCCAGCTGCGTGGCGGGCAAGCGGGTAATCATGATTGACGACTCCATCGTCCGGGGCACCACCTCCCGGCAGATCGTCTCCCTGCTGCGGGAGGCGGGAGCCACGGCGGTCCACATGCGCTCCTCCGCGCCCCCCTTCATCGCCCCCTGCTACTTCGGCACCGACATCCCCGACCGTAAAAACCTCATCGCCTGCCACCACTCGGTGGAGGAGATCCGGGACATGATCGGCGCCGACAGTCTGGGCTTCCTCAGTCTGGAGAACCTGCACAAGATTGCGCCTGAGGCAAACTGCGGCTTCTGCGACGGCTGCTTTACCGGCAATTACCCCGTCTGCGTCTGAGTCCTCCAGGCTCTGGCGGGTTGTGTCCATCCCTCTGCAATGGTATAATGGCTGTATTCCAGCCATTATACCATTTTTTATTGCGTCCGGCCGGTGTCCGGCGCTTCCATACGGAGGTACTATGATTCGAATTTCAAATATCCCCCTGCCCATCGGCGACGGGGAAGCCCAGCTGAAGAAGAAGGCTGCCCGCATTCTGGGCATAAAGCCCGACGCCGTGGTCCGTCTCTCTCTGGCACGGCAGTCCATCGACGCCCGGAAGAAAAATGACGTCCACTATGTCTGCACCGTGGACGTGACCGTGGCCGACGAGGCCGGGGTCATGGCCCGCTGCCGGGACAAAAACGTCTCCCTCCACGAGCATGTCCCCTATACCTTCCCGCCGGTGCGCCGCACCTCCTCCCTGCCGCCGGTGGTGGTTGGCATGGGCCCCGCCGGGCTCTTCGCCGCCCTCTACCTGGCCCGCAGCGGCATTCCCTCCATCGTGCTGGAGCGGGGCCGCCCGGTGGAGGAGCGGACCGCGGATGTGGAGCGGTTCTGGTCCACCGGCGTGCTCAATCCGGCCTCCAATGTCCAGTTCGGCGAGGGGGGCGCGGGCACCTTCTCCGACGGCAAGCTGACCACCGGCACCCACGACAGCCGCATCTCCACCGTGCTCCGCACGCTGGTGATGGCGGGCGCCCCGGAGGATATTCTCTACCAGCACAAGCCCCACATCGGCACCGATGTGCTGCGGGATGTGGTAAAAACCATCCGTCTGGAGCTGATCCGCCTGGGCTGCGACGTCCGCTTCGGCCACAAGCTGACCGGCCTGGGGCTGAAGGACGGCCGGGTGACCTCCCTGACGGTGGACGGTCCCACCGGTCAGTACAATCTGCCCTGCGACGCCCTGGTGCTCTCCCCCGGCCACTCCGCCCGGGACACCTTTCAGATGCTGATGGACGCCGGGGTGCCTATGGCCCCCAAGCCCTTTGCCATCGGCGTGCGCATTGAGCACAGCCAGGCGGCGGTGTCGGCGGCTCAGTTCGGCCCCGCCTGGGAGCAGCTGCCCCCGGCGGACTATAAGCTCTCCTGCCACCTGCCCGACGGCCGCAGTGCCTTCACCTTCTGCGTGTGTCCCGGCGGCTCGGTGGTGGCCGCCGCTTCGGAACAGGGCCGGCTGGTGACCAACGGCATGAGCTGCCGCGCCCGGGACGGCGCCCTTATCAACGGCGGCTTCCTGGTGGGGGTCTCCCCCGCCGACTACGGCAGCGAGCACCCTCTGGCGGGCGTGTCCTTCCAGGCCCGGTGGGAGGAGGCCGCCTTCCAGCTGGGCGGCGGGGACTTCCGGGCCCCCGCCCAAACCGTGGGGGACTTTCTGGCGGGTGTGCCCTCCAAAGCCCTGAGCGGCATCCAACCCACCTACCGCCCCGGCGTCACTCCCACCAGCCTGGACCGCTGCCTGCCCGGCTTTGTGACCGGCACCCTCCGTGCCGCCCTGCCCCTCTTTGACCGGAAGCTCCGAGGCTTCGCCGCCCCCGAGGCGGTGCTCACCGGCGTGGAGACCCGCTCCTCCTCCCCGGTGCGCATTCTCCGGGACGAAGCCTTCCAGTCCCCCGTCCGGGGCCTGTACCCCTGCGGCGAAGGGGCGGGGTACGCCGGCGGCATCATGAGCGCCGCCGTGGACGGCATCCGGGTGGCTGAAGCCGTCGCGCAGGCCCTGTAAAACGGCAAACAGCGTTTCCGGGCTTTGTCAGGCCGTCAACATGCCTCGCAGAGTTCGCGCCCGCAGGCGCGAAGGAAATAAAATCCGTTTTCTCCGGGGATATGTGCCTCGGAGAAAACACTGCTCAGGCCGCAAGTGTGGCCTTTGTCTGCAAGATACAGACAAAGGCTGCGCGCGGCGGACTGCATCCCGCTCGAAAAGGTGCTTCGCACCTTTTCGACAGTCTCAGCGCCTCCGGGCTTTGACCCGGAGGCGCTGCTCTGTCTTATTCACTCTGTACGCCGGTTACGCCGGAGAAGCTGTGGGTATCCGCAGAGATGGTAAACTCGGTGGAGGGCTCCGCAGCCTCGCCGCCGCCCATGCCGTCCTCCGGGGGCTGGCGGTTCCCGCCGCCGGTGGGCTGAGGCGGCTGCTGTCCGTCCCCGCCCGCTCCCTCGGGCAGCTCCGGGCGCTCTCCCTCCGGCATTTCGCCGTCCTGGGGCGGTTCGCCCATATCCTCCAGGGGATTCTCCATGCCCTCCGGGGGTTCTCCCATGTCCTCGGGAGGCTGCTGCCCGTCCTGGGGCCGGCCGCCCCCAAAGCCCATACCGCCGCCCATGCCGGCGCTGTGGCCGGTGAACTGCTGCTGCACCCCGTCCACATAGACGGAATAGGTGGCCCCGTCGGTAAGGGCGGCGTCGGTGTAGGTCACGGAGGAGAACGCCCGCTGGGCGGTGTAGCTGACCAGCTCGCTGCCCTCGCTGTCCCGGATGACAAGGCTGCTCCCGGCGGCCTGCTCCCCGGCAAAGGACAGCTCCATATAGGCCTGGCCGGAGGCGGTCTCCACTGCGTCGTTCCGGCTGCCCAGGGCCAGCACACTGCCGCCGTTGAGATAGATTCCCCCGTCGGAATCAATGCCTCCGTCGCCGGACTGGCCGTTTGCGACGGCTACGATCTCCCCGCCGTTGATGGTCAGGTAGCCGTTGGAGTCGATGCCGTCCCCCTCCGCGCCCAGGCCGCCGTTGATGGACAGCCGGCCGCCGTTGACGGTGGTGACGGACACGCCGTCCTCACTGGTGTTGATGCCGTCGTTCTGGGCGGTGATGAAGATGCTTCCGCCATTGATGGTCAGGTGGAGCTCGCTGTCCAGGCCCTCGTTGTCGGCGATGATGTTGAGGGTGCCCGACTCGTCCGACGCTCCGTCCACATTCATGGACATCTTGGAGTAGAAGGCGCCGTCGTACTTGTGGAGCTTTTCGTCGGTGCCCTCTTTATAAATGCGGGCCACGTGGGAGCCGGTGACCGTGTTCACCGAGCCGTCGGCCAGGAGCACGTTGGCGCCCGCGGCGGAGGTATCCACCGTGGGGGAGGCGGTCTCTGTGTCCTTGCTGCCGCACTCATAGACGTTGTAGAAGATAACCGCCGGGGCCACGGTACAGGTGATATCCACCCCGTCCAGAATGAGGGTGACCACCGCGTCCGGGTCATTTTCTGCGTCCTCCCCCAGGTCCACCGCCACCTGCCCGGCGGAGAGGGTGCCGGAGAGCCGGTAGGTTCCGGGCTGGGTGATGGTGACCACCGTGTGGGCGGCGGCCTCCTCGGCGGAGTGGGCCTCTTCAGCGGTGCCCTCGCCGTAGGTCTCGTCGTGGCCGTCCTCATAATAGACGATATCCGCCCCCACATAGACCGCCGAGGCCGGGTCTGTGGAGGCCGCCTGGCCGTCCACCGTGACCCCCTCGTCGGAGAGGACCACGGCGGTCTCCTCTGTCCCGCCGCTCTGGGCGGCGGTGCTCTGGAGGGGCGCGCTCTGGGTGGGCGCGGGAGATTGGCTCTCCCCCGTCTCACTGCCCGTGCAGGCGGCGCAGGAAAACAGCATCGCCAGCGCAAGTGCCGCAGGCATCCATTTATTCCGCATAATCAAAGTTCCTTTCTGTTTTCAGAGTGGGAACAGTATAGCAGTCGAGGCTGAAACCAACCTGAAATTCAGGTAAACGGTTTGTAAACTTTCCGGCAACGAAATAAAAAATTTATTTTTTCCATTCTGCAATAATCCGCCGCTTTCGGGTGTGTTAAGGGTGAAAGGAGGAGGAAGCCTATGACCGGACAATTTCAGCGGGAGAGCCCGTTCTCCTACGCCTGCGACCACTATATGGACACGGTCTACCGGGTGGCGGCCCACAACGCCCCGTCGCCGGAGGACGCGGAGGACGTGACCCAGGAGGTCTTTGAGCGGCTGCTCACCTGCCGCAAGGGCTTCGCTGACGAGGAGCACCTGAAGGCCTGGCTCATCCGCTGCACCCTGAACCGGTGCAAAAACCTGTTCCGGAACCGACGGGAGGTGGCGCTTAGCGAGGCCCTGCCCGCTCCGGAGCGGGAGGAGGGCTCTGTGCTGGAGGAGGTGCGCCGCCTGCCTGAGCGGTATCGGAACGCCATCTACCTGCACTATTTTGAGGGATATACCGCCGCCGAAATCGCCCAGATCATGGGCGGCACCACCAGCACGGCCCTCTCCTGGCTGCGGCGGGGCCGGGAAGCCCTGCGGAAACGGATGATAGGAGGGTTTGACGATGAATAAGCGGGATTATATCAGAGAGGTGGAGGCGCTCCACACCCCCGACCACCTGCGCCGCCGGATTACCTCCCTCCCCGGGCGGCGGACCGCCCGCTCCTTCCGGTGGGGCAGGCTGCTCTCCCTGGCCGCCTGCCTGGTGCTGGCGGCAGCCCTGGCCGCGGCGCTGCCCGCCCTCCTCCGGGGACTCCACCCGGGCGGCGAGATCCTCACGCCCCCGGTGTCCACCAGCTCCGGAGACACTATCCCGGACGGGGAGCTGGCCGAGCTGCTGGCGGCAGAGTTCCCCGACGGCCAGCCCGGCGACACCTGGGAGCTGCTCTGCTCCCTTCCGGGAGAGGGCCGCACCCTGGGTGTGCTGCGCTATGCAGCTTCCTCCCATGCTGGTGGTCTGGGCAACCTGATTCTGGGTATCTTTGACAACCGGACCAGAGAGCCGGCGGAGCCGGTCACCATCATCAACGGAGACGCCGGTGCTGTCCATACCTGGGAGGACGCGGCCGCCCTTCAGTGGTATCTTCTGTGCACTAACTTCACCACCTATCAGGGCCGGGAAGAGTCCTGCACCGCCGCTCTCTTTGTCTTTGGCGGCAGCGCCCTGAGCGCCGTGACGGAGCTTTCTGAAGCGGCCCTCGGGGCGGAGGGTCTCCCCCAGGGCGCGGAGACCATGTTCCGGGCGGACACCGCCTTCTGGGAGGACCACAAGGGAGTCATCAACGGCGCCGGGCTGGACCTCTATGAGCGGAGCCCGGACTGGGACGCCTCGCAGGGCAACGGGGGCGGCCAGTGGACTTATCTCTGCTACCTCCCCCTGGGCACAGAGGCGCAGGCCCCCGTCTCCGACGAAAAAGATCCCGCCCAGACCGCTCCCACCACCGGCTTTGACTGGTACAATCCCCCTGTTCTGCCCCTGATTGCGGACGGGGACAGCTCCGGCCTGAAGGTCTGGCGGAAGCTGACCTTTGATTTTACCGACGATCTCTTTAACGCCCAGGGGTTTGAGGGCTACACCCCCACCCCCCGGGTGACCGACCGGTATGTGGTGCAGAATACCGGCAGCACAGAGCAGTACTTCCTCCTCTGGTACCCCCAGGCCAGCAACCTGACCGCCTCTTCCAATCTGCCCTCCATCACCATTGACGGCGAGCCCCTGGAACTGGACCCGGGCATCGTGCCCCTGGTGGGCGGCGCGCTCTTCCCCGGCACCAGCGACAGCTGGAGCGGGACCTTCACCGCCTGGGAGGACTACCGGGACGCCATGGACAGCGGCGACGCCCTGGCCGGGGCCAAGGCCATGCCCCAGATTACCCTGCGGGAGGAGCCTGCGGCAGTGTACGACATTGTGCCCCAGGAGAACTATGAGGCCGTCCGGGACAGCCTGGACGACCCCTGGGCGGCCTCCATGGCGGTGGACTGCACTCTCTCCGACCCGGACGCCCAGGTCTTTGTCTACGGCATGGAGGGCTATCAGCCGCTCTCAGAGGACGGTCTGAGCCGCCGGTACAGCTTTTCTCTCAACGACAACGCCAGCGGACTCCACCGCATCATCGTGGTGGGCGGCACGCTGGAGGTGGGCCCTGTCACCGCCTACACCGACGGCAGCTGTACTTCGGCGGTGCCCCAGCTCACCGGCCGGGTGGACTACACCGCCCCCGGCACCCTGGAGGACGGCCTGCTGGGCAACGCTCTCTATGACTGCGTGAAGGACTTCTACTATCAGCCGGACGGCAGCCTGCTCTATACCGAGGGCACCCTCAACCGGACCCTGTGCGATCTGATTCTCAACTATGTCAGCGGCAGGGACCTGTCCGCCGTGGCCGGAGGCATGTTCCGGGGCGTGTTCGACGGGGAATACGACAGCGCCTTCACCCGGGTTGAGGACCTGCTCTACAACGTGTCTGGCATGCTCCGTTTCTTCTTCTGGCCCTGCGAGGTGACCATCCCGGCAGGCGGGCATGTGGTCATCGAGGCCGCCCAGTACGTCTCCCCCAGCTGTGCCCAGGCAGAAGACGAGGACGGCTACCTGGTCACCGGCGCGCCCTACGGCTTCGACTTTGCGCCCGCCCTGGCGGACAGCCCGCCCCTGGCGTCCCTGGAGGTGGAGGTTATCCACAACGGTGGGCTGACCCTTGCCGGGAGCAGCTTTGACCTGACCTTTGACGGCTACGGGGCCGTCTCTTATCCGGACCCCGGGGCGGAGCGGCATTTCTTTTCCGTCCGCACAGACGGGTAATCCTCCCTCCCGCGGGGCGGCCAGGGGCGGCGGCTCTATCCGCTCCGGGCCACCTTAAGCTTTGCAAAAATCCCCCTCTTTTCGGAAGATTGGGGTTTCCCCCGGCTTCGGGATCTGATAAAATTCTCTCAGACATTCATCCAAACGAAAAGGAGGAGGTCTGTTTGAATCCACTGATTCTCATCGCCGAGGACGACGCGGACATCCGCGCCCTGCTGCGGCTGTATCTGGAGGGAGACGGATTTCGGGTTTTAGAGGCGGAGAACGGCACCGCCGCTCTGACGCTGGCCCGGGAGCACGCGCCTGACATGGCCATCTTGGACATCATGATGCCCGGGATGAACGGCTTTGAGCTTACCCGCGCCCTGAGGAAATACAGCGAGCTCCCCATTCTCATCCTCTCGGCCAAGAGCCAGGACAACGACAAAATTCTGGGGCTGAACCTGGGGGCGGACGACTATATCGCCAAGCCCTTCAACCCGGTGGAGATTGTGGCCCGGGTCAAGGCCCAGCTCCGCCGGGCCGCCCGCAGCAGCAGCGACGTGATCACAGTGCGGGAGCTGAGTCTGGATACCGCCGCCTTCCAGCTGACAAAAAGCGGCGTTCCCATCCCCCTCACCCCCATGGAGTATAAGATTCTGGCCCTGTTCATGCGCTCGCCGGGCCGCATCTTTACCAAAATCCAGCTCTATGAGGGGGCCATCGGCAACTACTTCGAGGGGGATGACAACACCATGATGGTCCACATCTCCAAGCTGCGGGAGAAAATCGAGGACGATCCCAGAAACCCCCGCTATATTATTACAGTGAGAGGACTGGGGTACAAGCTTGAAAAATAAGAGCGTACGCGGGAGCCTTTTTACCCTGCTGGCGCGCAACTACCTGCTCTTCACCCTGACGCTGCTGGCCATGGCCGCCGTGGTGTTTGCCCTGTGGAACGCCTGGCTGGACAGCCTGTACCAGCCGCCGGACTGGGATGGATTGCTGAAGAGTCCCGCGCTCTCTTCTGGAGACTACGACGCCCTGCGCCGTCACCTGGGCCGGGATGGGAACGATTTTGCAGTCTATGACGGCAGCGGCGCGCTGATCTACGCCACAGGCAGCGGCTTTGACGCCCAGTGCGAGCCGGAGGAGCTGGGCCTTGTCCAGCTCTGGGACAGCGCCGAGGAGATCAACGTCTATGAGCTGACCTCCCGGCAGGGGGAGGAGCCCCGCTGCCTGCTGGTCCGGCGGCTTTTCACTCTGGACGGCACGCCGGAGCGGACCGACGTCATGGTTCTGGACAGCGGCCTGCGGGTGATCTTCGGCGGCCTGGAGGACGGACGGACCGGCTATACCCGCCGGGAGTTTCTCTATCTCACCGGCGCCCGCTTTCCCAATGCCAGCCTGTACCGGGAGCAGTTCGCGGACCTGGACGGCCGGCTTATGACCGTGCTTCTGCGCAGCAATTACATCAGCGACGAGCTCTATTTCCGGCACTACTCCAACTCCTGGCGGATCTGGCTGCTGTGCATCCCCCTGTACCTGGCGGGGGCCGGGCTGTTCATCTGGTGGATGCGCCGGAAAATCGGCCGGCCGCTCCAGCGGCTCAACGACGCGGTGGTGTCCCAGTCGGAGGGCCGGGTGGTGCGGGTGGGGGACTGCGGCGGCCCACGGGAGATCCGGCTTATCGGCGAGAGCTTTGACCGCTTCTCCGACCGGCTGGCCGAGAGCGAGGCGGAGCGGAGGCGGCTGGACCAGGGCCGTCAGAAGCTCATCGCCGACATCTCCCACGACCTGAAGACCCCCATCACCGTCATCGCCGGGTATATCGACGCCATCTGCGACGGCAAGGTGCCCCCGGAGGAGACGGGCCGCTACCTCCGGGCCATCCAGGGCAAGGCGGAGGCCCTCACCGAGCTGGTCAACGCCTTCCACGAGTACAGCAAGGTGGAGCACCCGGAGTTTGTCCTCCACACCGAGCGCACCGACCTGTGCGAGTTTCTGCGGGAGTACCTGGCGGGCAAGTACGATGAAATCGACCTGGCCGGCTTCTCCCTGGAGGTGTCCATTCCCGAACGCCCCGTCTTCTGCGCCCTGGACCAGCTCCAGTTCCGCCGGGTGCTGGACAACCTGCTCTCCAACGCCCTGCGCCACAACCGGCTGGGCACCGTCCTCTTCTTTGACGTATCCGCGGAGGAGGGCGCCGCCGTCCTCCGGGTGGCGGACAACGGCGCGGGCATCCCCCCTGACCGTATAAAGTACATCTTCGAGCCCTTTGTAGTGGGCAGCGACGCCCGTTCGGGCACGGGCAGCGGCCTGGGCCTGTCCATCACCAAACGCATTGTGGAGAAGCACGGCGGAGCCGTATTCCTCTCCCCCCGCCCGGCCCCGGGCAGAAGCACGGAGTTTGTGCTCCGCCTGCCCCTGGCGCCATAGAGCATAAAAACATACATGTCCGCCGGATCAAAAATCCGGCGGACATTTCAGCGTGTCGAAAAACCTCCCAGAAGGGGAAGCCTCGCAGAGTTCCGTCATCCGCAGATGACGGAATCAAATGAAAATCCGTCATTTTCGGGGACAT
>CAJFTA010000015.1 GCA_904419835.1 uncultured Pseudoflavonifractor sp.
CAGATCGCCCACGGCGAGACCGTCCGGGAGACGGCCAACATGATCTCCTTCATGGCCGACGTCATCGGCATCCGGGACGACATGTACATCGGCAAGGGCAACGCCTACATGCACGAGGTGGTGGACTCCGTCACCCAGGGCCACAAGGACGGCGTGCTGGAGCAGAAGCCCACTCTGGTCAACCTCCAGTGCGACATCGACCACCCCACCCAGTGTATGGCCGACATGCTGCACATCATCCATGAGTTCGGCGGCGTGGAGAACCTGAAGGGCAAGAAGGTTGCCATGACCTGGGCCTACTCCCCCAGCTACGGCAAGCCCCTCAGCGTGCCCCAGGGCGTCATCGGTCTGATGACCCGCTTCGGCATGGACGTTGTCCTGGCCCATCCCGAGGGCTATGAGGTCATGCCCGAGGTCGAGGCCGTCGCCAAGGCCAACGCCGAGAAGTCCGGCGGCACCTTCACCAAGACCAACTCCATGGCCGAGGCCTTCCAGGACGCCGACATCGTGTACCCCAAGAGCTGGGCCCCCTTCGCCGCCATGGAGGAGCGTACCGACCTGTATGCCAAGGGCGACAGCGACGGCATCAAGGCCCTGGAGAAGCGCCTGCTGGCTCAGAACGCTGAGCACAAGGACTGGTGCTGCACCGAGGAGCTGATGAAGACCACCAGGGACGGCAAGGCCCTCTACCTGCACTGCCTGCCCGCCGACATCAACGGCGTCTCCTGCGTGGACGGCGAGGTCGAGGCCACCGTGTTCGACCGCTACCGCGACCCCCTGTACAAGGAGGCCTCCTACAAGCCCTACGTTATCGCCGCCATGATCTTCCTGGCCAAGTGCAAGGATCCCCAGGCCGTCCTGAAGGCTCTGGAGGAGCGCGGCGCCAAGCGCCAGTTCAGCCTGTAAGCAGTTCCATCCCGTAATCCCGGGGCGGGGAGGCACCCTCTCCCCCGCCCCGGAGCGCCCCGGCCCGTCCGCAGATATACGGCACTCCCGGTATGTGCGGCCGGGCCGGGCTTTCTTTCACAGGAGGTAATATTTCATGGATAAAAAACGAATTGTTATCGCCCTGGGCGGCAACGCTCTGGGCAACAACCTGCCTGAGCAGATGATCGCCGTCAAGCAGACCTCCAAAGCCATCGCCGACCTGATTGAGGAGGGCCACGAGGTGGTCATCGCCCACGGAAACGGCCCCCAGGTGGGCATGATTCAGGCCGCCATGACCGAGCTGACCCGCTCCGACCCGGAGAAGTACATCCCCTGCCCCCTGTCCGTGTGCGTGGCCATGAGCCAGGGCTACATCGGCTACGACCTGCAGAACGCCCTCCGGGAGGAGCTGCTGGACCGGGGCATCAGCAAGGGCGTGGCCACCGTGCTGACCCAGGTGGAGGTGGATCCCGCCGACCCGGCCTTTGCCCACCCCACCAAGCCCATCGGCTCCTTTATGACCAAGGAGGAGGCCGACAGGATGGTGGCGGAGCGGGGCTACGACATCATCGAGGACGCCGGCCGGGGCTACCGCCGGGTGGTGGCCTCCCCCAAGCCCCAGGGCATTGTGGAGATTGACACCATCCAGGCCCTGGTGGAGTCCGACCACGTGGTGGTGGCCTGCGGCGGCGGCGGCATCCCCGTGTTCACCACCGAGGGACACCATCTGAAGGGCGCGGCCGCGGTCATTGACAAGGACTTCGCCTCCTGTGTCCTGGCCCAGCAGCTGGACGCCGACTGCCTCATCATTCTCACCGCCGTGGAGAAGGTGGCCGTCAACTTCGGCAAGCCCAACCAGAAGTGGCTGGACTCTCTCACCCCCGACGAGGCCCGCAAATACATGGACGAGGGCCACTTTGCCCCCGGCTCCATGCTGCCCAAGGTCCAGGCGGCGGTCCAGTTCGCCCAGTCCAAAGCGGGCCGCACCGCCCTCATCACCCTGCTGGAGAAGGCCAAGGACGGCATCGCCGGCCGCACCGGCACCCGCATCCAGGCCTGAGCAAGGTTTCTTCTGTACAAAAAGGGTGCACGTCCGCTGGACGCGCCCCCTCAGCGTGTCGAAAAACCTCCCAGAAGGGGAAGCCTCGCAGAGTTCCGTCATCCGCAGATGACGGAATCAAATGAAAATCCGTCATTTCCGGGGACATGCGCCTTGGAAATGACACTTCTCGCCCAAGGTGGACCGACTTTTCCGCCAGGAATCGAGGTCCACCTTGGGCGCATCTCCCTCGGGAAAGTGGCTTCCGCCACTTTCCCGACAGCTCAAAAGGAGGCGCGCCCGGACGGGCGCGCCTCCTTTCAGACATTGGTGCTTACAGCTTCTCGGTGAAGCTCATGCAGCCGGTGGGGCAGTTTTCCACACAGGTGCCGCAGCCGGTGCACTTCATGGGGTTGACCTGGGCCAGGCAGTGGTCCATGGTAATGGCCCCCTCGGGGCAGACCTTGCTGCACTTGGTGCAGCCGATACAGCCGGCCTTGCACACGTCCATGACGGCCTTGCCCCGGTTGTAGTTGGAGCAGCGGTCAAAGACCTTCTGCTTCTTGGGGAAGATGCCGATAACGTGGTTGGGGCAGGCGGTCTCGCACAGGCCGCAGCCGATGCAGGCGTCCCGGTCCACCACGGCCACGCCCTTTTCAATGCGGATGGCCTGCTGGGGGCAGACGGAGACGCAGTCGCCGTTGCCCAGGCAGCCGAAGGCGCAGGCGCCGGCGCCGCCGAAGAGCAGCTTGGCGGCGGAGCAGCTGTGGACGCCCTCGTAGTTCATGCGGGGCTGGGTCTTTTCGCAGGTGCCGCCGCAGCAGACAACGGCCACCCGCTCCTCCACGGAGCCGGCCTCCACGCCCAGCACACCGGCGATCTGCACAGCGCAGCCGGCGCCGCCGGGGACGCACAGGTTGGTGCGCTGCTCCTCGCCGGAGGCCAGGGCCTTGGCGTAGCCATCGCAGCCGGCGTAGCCGCAGGCGCCGCAGTTGGCGCCGGGCAGGCACTCACGGATGGCGGGGAACTTGGGATCCTCCGGAACAGCCATGACGGTGGACGCGATGACCAGCATGACGGAGCAGATAATCGCGATAACAACAACCAGAATTACAGCCATCAGAATCGGATTCATACCGTCACCCCCCTTACTGTCCGAACAGCGTCTCGATCACACCCGCGAAGCCGTTGAAGGAGGCGGCCACGATGGCGGCGGAGACCAGCGTGATGGGCAGGCCCTTGAAGGAGTCGGGGGCGTCGCAGCTCTCGGTGCGCATACGCACGCCGGCAAACAGGACCATGGCCAGGAAGAAGCCCAGGCCGGAACCGAAGGAGTTGGCCATGGACTGGGCGAAGTTGTAGCCCTCGGTGATGTTCAGCACGGTGACGCCCAGCACGGCGCAGTTGGTGGTGATGAGTGGCAGGTAGATGCCCAGGCTCTTATAGAGCGCGGGGATGTAGCGCTTGAGGACGATCTCCACCAGCTGCACCAGGGCGGCGATGACCAGGATGAACACGATGGTCTGGAGATAGTCCATGTTGTTGGGGGTGAGCAGGTAGGTCTGAATGGGCCAGGTAACGGCGGTGGCCAGCAGCATAACGAAGATGACGGCAATGGACATGCCGGCGGCCTGGTCCAGCTTTTTGGACACGCCCAGGAAGGGGCAGATGCCCAGGAAGCGCTGCAGCACATAGTTATTGACGAAGACAGCGCTCAGGATGATAAAGAGGAGGTTTCCCCAATCCAGTTCCATCCCTTAGGCCTCCTTTCCGATCTTGCCGCACACAGCGGCGTTGGGGCAGTTGCCGCAGCCGGTGGCGGCGTGCTTCACTTTGCCGTGGGTGATCCTGGCCACCAGGGCGATGAGGCAGCCGAACACAAAGAAGCCGCCGGGCGTCTGGGTCAGGATGGGGATGTTGTAGGTGGAGAAGAAGGGCAGGGCGATGCCGGCAAAGGTACCGGAGCCCAGCACCTCGCGGATGGTGGACATGACCAGCAGGGTCAGGGTGAAGCCCAGGCCCATGCCCACGCCGTCCAGGGCGGAGTCCACCACGGAGTTCTTGCTGGCGAACATCTCGGCCCGGCCCAGAATGATACAGTTGACCACGATGAGGGGCAGGTACACGCCCAGGGCGTTGTACAGATCCTGGAAGTAGGCCTGCACCAGCATCTGCACCACGGACACGAAGCCGGCGATGACCACGATGTAGCAGGGGATGCGGACGGAATCGGGGATGATCTTCCGCAGCAGGGAGATCAGAATGTTGGAGCAGATGAGAACAATGGCGGCCGCCAGGCCCATGCCGATGGCGGTGGACACCGAGGTGGTGGTGGCCAGGGTGGGGCAGGTGCCCAGCACCAGGACCAGAACGGGGTTCTCCTTGATGATGCCGTTGGTCAGAATGGAGAGCTTGGAAGGTGCGTTATTTGCTTTCATCTCAGCCCGCCTCCTTTACAGTCTGGAGATTGGCGATGGCAATATCCACAGCGCCCTTAATGGCGTCGGAGGTGATGGTAGCGCCCGAGACGCCGTCCACCTCGCTGCCGCTGGAGACGCCGATGAAGCTGTCCATAAACTCGCCCTCGCCGAGCGGCTGGCCGTAGCCCGGAGTCTCGGCGGAAGTGTCGGCAATGGCGCCGATGATGCTGTCGTTGGCGTCAAAGAACACAGCCACAGCCACAGGGCCCATCATGCCGGTCCCGGACGCGTACACCACGGTGCCCGCGTCGGACACCTTGCCGCCGGCCACGTCGGTGAAGGACGCGCCGGGGTAGTACTGTGCCAGCACGTCGTCGGTCAGGTTGGCGGGGGCCTCGTATACCTCGGCCTCCACAGTGCCGCCGGTGGCCAGGGTGTAGGCGTCAAAAGCGGCCTGGATGGCGGTCTTCATGCCGTTGGAGGACATGGTGGCGCCGCTGGTGGCCTGGATACCGGAGGCGTCGGTCATGCCGACGAGCTGCTGCTGGAACGCAGAGCCGTCGTCGGTGACCACGGTGCCGATGCCCTGGCTCTCGCCGTGGCTGAGGACCTTGGTGCCGGTGATGGCGCCGCTGGCGTCCAGGCCCACCATGACGGACATGTCGCCGCCGTAGCCCCGGCCGGTGGCGGTGACCACATAGCCCGCGCCGTTGCCGGCGGCCTGAATTTCCGTGACGCCCTCGGGCAGCTCCACGTCGCTCATAACCTGGAAGTCGCTGCCCTCGGGGAGCACCACCTGGAGGGCGGCCTGGGCGGCGGCGGCCTCCTGGGCGGCGATGACAGGAGCGGTGAGCTCGTTGGTGACGGCCAGCGCCGCGGTGATGACAAGGCCGATGCAGGTCAGCACCACAATGGGAGAGATCAGCTTCCAGACCTTGTTTTCCGCCTTGTTTGCCTTCTGAATCATGCCTTTTCACCTCCAAACGCCTTGTGCTTGGTCAGCTTGTCAATGTGGGGCGTGAGAATATTCATCAGCAGGATGGCGTAGCTGACGCCCTCGGGGGTGGCGCCCCAGAGGCGGACCATCATGGTCAGCAGGCCGCAGCCCACGCCGTAGATCAGCTTGCCCACGTTGGTCATGGGGGAGGTGGTGTAGTCGGTGGCCATGAAGAAGGCGCCCAGGAGCAGGCCGCCGCCCATGAGCTGGACGGACAGGTCCAGGTTGGCGATCAGGGAGATCACAGCCACAGTGCCGATGTAAGCCACGGGGATGTGCCAGGAGATGACCTTGCGCACCAGCAGATACACGCCGCCGATGAGGAGGGCCAGGGCGCAGGTCTCACCCAGGGAGCCGGCGTGGTTGCCCAGGAACATGGTCATAAAACCGGGGTTGGCGGCGCCGTCGGCCAGGGGAGTGGCGGAGGATACACCGTCCAGATTGAAGGTGGTCATAGCGCCGTTGAAGCCGCAGATGAGCAGCACCACGCGGGCGGTGATGGCGGGGTTGGCGAAGTTCTGGCCGATGCCGCCGAAGAGCTGCTTGACCACCACGATGGCGATGACGCTGCCCAGGGCGGCGATCCACAGGGGGATGTCGTAGGGCAGGCAGAAGGAGAGCAGCACGCCGGTGACCACGGCGGACAGGTCGCGGATGGTGACGGGCCGCTTGACGGCTTTTTCAAAGATGAACTCGGACAGCACGGCGGCGGCCACGCACACCACGGTGACCAGCAGGGCCGGAACGCCGAAAATCACAATGGACGCGAAAAACGCAGGAGCAAGGGCGATGAGCACGTCCCGCATAATGGCCTGGGTGTCATCCTTGGCCCAGATGTGGGGCGCGGGGGTTACGGAGAGCAGCTTCACTGCTTGCTCACCTCCTTCTTGGGCTGGCTGGCCAGGAACCGCTTGGCCAGCTTGTTGTTGGTGACCAGGTCACGGCGGGCGGGGCACACATAGGAGCAGCAGCCGCACTCGATGCACAGGTCGGCGCGGATGCTCCGCAGCCACTCCACGTCCCGCTGCTCGTAGGCCTTGGAGATCTCAAAGGCCATCAGGTTCATGGGGCAGTGGTCCACGCAGCGGCCGCAGCGGATGCAGGCGGTGGTGGCGGGCTTGGCGGCATCCTTCTCGTTGAGGGCCACAAAGCCGTTGTTGTTCCACAGCAGGGGGAAGTCCAGGTCGGGCAGGGCGATGCCCATCATGGGGCCGCCGGCGAAGATCTTGGCGGGATCGCCCTTGAAGCCGCCCACGGCGGCGAACAGGTCGCCCACGGGGGTGCCGATGGGGGCGGTGACCACGCCGGGGGTCTTGACGGCGGAGCCGTCCACGGACACGGTCTTGCTCACCAGGGGCATGCCGGTGCGGAGATAGCGGGCGATGAAGGCGGCGGTGTTCACGTTGAGCACGATGCAGCCGGCGTCCTTGGGCAGCTTGCCGCCGGGCACCACACGGCCGGTGGTCTCGTGGATCAGCATCTTCTCAGCGCCCACGGGGTAGTACTCCCGCAGCTGCTTGATCTCCACGCCCTCCATGCCCTTGAAGGCGTCCTCCAGGCCCTTGGGGGGGTGCTTGACGCCCAGAATGGCCTTCTCAATGCCCAGCAGCTTCTTGACGATGCGCACGCCCTCGGCCATGTCGGCGGCGTAGTCCCGCATGGCGATGTAGTCCACGGTGCAGTAGGGCTCGCACTCGCTGCCGTTGATGATCAGCCGATCCACGGTGGCGTTGAGCTTCACCCAGGTGGGGAAGCCGGCGCCGCCCAGGCCCACCAGTCCGCTCTTGCGGACGGCGCTGAGCAGCTCCTCCATGTTGGTAACCGTGGGGACCTCGATGCCGTCCCAGACGGTCTGCTGTCCGTCGGAGGCGATGACAATGCAGTCCACCACGCTGCCGTTGGGCATGCGGAGGGACTCAATGCCCTCCACCACGCCGGATACGCTGGCGTACATCGGCACGCCGATGCCCTGGCCCTGGGAGGCGATCGGCTGGCCCACGGCCACCGTGTCGCCCTTTTTCACCAGAATGGTGCTGGTGTTGGCGCCCAGAAGCGACAGGGGTATCCGGACCCGCGCGGGCACCGGCATCTGCACAGGGGTGCAGGACGCGGTGTTTTTATGCCCCGCCAGGCGGATTCCTTTTCCCATTCCCATAGTTCTTGACCACTCCTTTTCTGCAAGGCGCGGGGCTTCCCCCGCGATTTGGGACAAATTCTGACACCTTTCGATATCTTCCGCGTTCCGCGGGTATACTGCCGGACGCCGGCGCCGGGGGCCGCTCCCTCTCTCGAAGGGCCCTCAGCCGTTGTTCAGCAGGGTCAGACGATCGTTGAGTCCGGACGTCCAGCTGACCTGTTCGTCCCGGGTGATGAACACGGCCTCCACGCCCTCCAGGCGCTCCACAAAGGCGGTCCCCTCCTCCAGCCCCATGGCGAACACGGTGGTGGAGAGGGCGTCGGCGTCAAAGGCGTCGCCGGCCAGTATGGTGATGCCCGCCAGCTCGTTCTGCACGGGCCAGCCGGTGGAGGTGTCCAGAATGTGGTGGTAGCGCACGCCGTCCAGGTCAAAGCCGCGCTCGTAGATGCCGCTGGTGACCACGGCGCTGTCGTGCACCGGCACCACGGCGATGCTCTCGCCGGTGGTGGAGTCGGGGTCCTGAATGCCGATGTTCCAGTCGGTTCCGTCGGGCTTGGAGCCGATGACAAGCACGTTGCCGCCAAAGTTGAGGATACCGCAGGTGACGCCCCGCTCCACCAGGAAGTCCCGGATGCGGTCGGTGATGTACCCCTTGGCAATGGCGCCCAGATCGATGGTCTCCCCCGCGGGGAGCTGGACGCCCTGATCGTTTATGTCTATCTTGGTGTAGTCCACGCGGGACGCGGCCTCGGCCAGCGCGGCCTCGTCGGGCAGAACGCCCATGTTCTCGCCGGTAAAGTCCCACAGGGCCACGCAGGGCTCGATGGTGATGTCAAACCTGCCGTCGGAGAGCTCGGAGTACTCCAGGGCCTTCTCAATGATGTCCCGGGTGTCCTGACTGACGGCCACCCGTTCGCCATTGGCGTGGTTGATCTTCCACACGTCGGAGCCCTCCGTGGTCTTGCTCAGCAGGTCGTCGTACCGCTGGCACTCGGCCATGGCGTCGTCCAGGACGCTCTCGTCGTCGGTGTAGGCCTCAATGGTGATGACGGTGTCGAAGAAATAGCCCACCCGGCTCTGCTTGGGCAGTCCGGCCTCCACAGCGGGAGAGCTGGTGGGCGCCGCCGATCCCCCGGCACTCTGGGGCTGGCAGGCGGCGAGCAGGCCCAGAGCCAGGGCGGCCGCCAGGGCGGCGGCGATGGTACGGTGCTTCATTTGGGTTCCTCCTGGGGGTGATCCTGTTTGGTTTCCTTGCCCGGCATGGACACGTTCTCCAGCCCGGATGCCTTCAGCCCCTGGATGGCATACTTGCCCGCGATGCCGGTGAGGACGCCGGTGACCACGGCGGCCACCAGCAGGAAGGGCACATAGCCCATCAGTGCCGCAGTGTTCACCATGAGCGCGGCCACGGCGGTCTGGCCCACATTGTGGAACACGGCGCCCACCACGGACACGCCGATGATGGACACATTGCCGCCGCCCAGCTTTTTGACCAGCAGCATCATCACCAGGCTGCACAGTCCGCCGCCCAAGCTGAACATCATGGCGGACACGCCGCCGTACAACAGCCCGGACAGCCCCACCTTCAGAATCATCAGCACAAAGGCGCTCCTGGTGTCCAGCAGGTAGATGGCGTAGAGCAGCACGGTGTTGGCCAGCCCCAGTTTAATGCCGGGAATGCTGCCGGGCATTGGGATGAGGCGCTCAATATAGCCCAGCACCACGGCCGCCGCCGTCAGCAGGGCCATGCGTGTCAGCCAGCGGACCCTCTGACGGCTCCTCCGCCGGTTCACGTGGTCTCCTCGCTGGCCAGGCGCAGTTCAATGGAGATGCCGTTGGGCAGGCACACAATCCAGTTGCGCATGGGCCGGGTATCCACATTCTCCCCGGTCATGGTACCCTGTTCCACGCAGTCCTGGTTCTCACAGGTGGAGTCGGACATATAGACCTTGCCGTCCTTAATCTGCACATGGTTGACCATGCCGTTGCCCTGGTCAATTTCAATCAGCTTGTCCTCGCTGAGGGGGTCGGCCTCATAGAGGGCGTCGTTGACGTAGATATAGACGAAATCCTCCACGGCACTCTCACGGGACTGAAACAGATTGAATGCCATAAACATGGCAAATGCCACAGCCAGTACTGCCACAATAATAATGATGTCGCGCTTTTTCATGGAAGTGCTGTCCTCCAAGCATATGTTTGTTTGGGCGCAGAGCTGATATGTATGAGCCGTTCCGGCCCATGTACCGGGATTTTACGGCCGCGCCGGTGTAAGCAATAGGCGGCCGGCTCCGCCATACATATGCATAGCAAAGCACCCGCAAAAGCGAGCTGTATTAGTATACCGCGACTCGGCCGGATTCGCAAGCAGTTTAGACAATATTTGTTCACTTTTCTCGCGGTCTTTTCCCATTTTTACTACAATGCCTTTAATTCAGGCAAAAAAGACGGGGAGTTTGTGAAATTTGTAGCACAATTGCCCAAGGGGCTCTGCCATTCTCGTTTCTGAGGGGAAATGTATTCCTGCGCTTGACAAACATCTGTTCCAATGTCATAATATTCGTACAAACGTTCTTACACTTTGGAGGAATGCCCCATGGAGCTGATGGACAAGCTGACGATACTCGCCGACGCGGCCAAATATGACGCCGCCTGTACCTCCAGCGGGCTGGACCGGGCCGGCCGGCCGGGGACCATGGGCTCCGCCATGGCCGCCGGCTGCTGCCACTCCTTCTCCGCGGACGGGCGGTGCATCTCCCTGCTGAAGGTGCTGCTCACCAACCGCTGCATTTACGACTGCCAGTACTGCGTCAACCGCCGGTCCAACGATGTGCGCCGGACGGCCTTTACCCCCCGGGAGCTGTGCGAGCTGACCATGGGCTTCTACCGGCGCAATTATATTGAGGGCCTGTTCCTGTCCTCCGCCGTGTGGGTCAGCCCGGACAGGACCACCGAGCTGATGATTGAGACCCTGCGTCTCCTCCGGCAGGAGTACGCCTTCAGCGGATACATCCACGCCAAGGCCATCCCCGGGGCCGACCCTCTCCTCACCCACCGGCTGGGCCTGCTGGCCGACCGCCTTTCGGTGAACATCGAGCTGCCGTCCGAGCAGTCCCTGGGCCTGTTGGCCCCTGACAAGGCCAAGGCCTCCATTCTCACCCCCATGGCCCAGATAAGAGACGGCATCGCCGCCTCCAAAGGGGAGCTGGCCCTGTCCCGGAAGGCGCCCAGATTCGCCCCGGCGGGGCAGTCCACCCAGATGATTGTGGGGGCAACGCCGGAGACCGATTTTCAGATTCTCCGCCTCACCGAGGGGCTGTATAAAAAGTACCGGCTCAAGCGGGTGTTCTTCTCCGCCTACATGCCGGTGTCCGACAGCAAGCTGCTCCCCGCCCCCCAGGGCTTCAAGCCGCCCCTGCTGCGGGAGCACCGCCTCTACCAGGCGGACTGGTTGCTGCGGTTCTACCACTTTGAGGCCGGGGAGCTGCTGGACGAGGCCCATCCAAATTTCAACCCCCTGGTGGACCCCAAATGCTCCTGGGCCCTGAGCCATATGGAGCGCTTCCCCGTGGAGGTAAACACCGCCGACTACGAGACCCTGCTGCGGGTGCCCGGCATCGGCGTCACCTCCGCCCGCCGCATTCTCTCGGCCCGGCGGTGGGGGGCCCTCACCTTTGAGGGGCTCAAGAAGCTGGGGGTGGTGCTCAAGCGGGCCCAGTACTTCCTCACCTGCTCGGGGAAGACGGCGGAGGGCCTGCGGGTGAAGGAGGACGGCATCCTCCGACACCTGGTGGCCCTGGAGCGGCCCATGCTCTCCCGGGAGGCCCCGGAGCAGCTGAGCCTGTTTGAGGAGACGGGATAATGGGACACTGCGATATGACCGGCTGGCCCCAGGTGGCCTACACCTACGACGGGAGCTTCAACGGCTTCCTCACCTGCGTCTACGAGAGCTATGTCCACCGCGAGCGGGCGGCGGCCTTCTCCGCCCCCGGTCAGGCCCAGCTCTCCCTCTACCCCGAGCGGCCGGTGGACACCCACCCGGACCACGCCCGGCGGGTGCGGCTGTCCCTGCCACGCCGCCTGTCCCCCCAGGGGGCCCGGCTGGTGGTATACGGCTTCCTCACCGCCCTGCCGGAGCGGGAGCAGAGCCTGTACGACTTCCTGGCCCTGGGGTTTGAGCGGGGGCCGTCGGTGCTCCACGATCTGACCGACGAGCGGGTGTTTACCCTGGACCGGGCGGTGCGATACCTCACCGGGGAGGCCCATCTGCTCAAGGGGTTTGTCCGCTTCTCCGACCAGAGCGGCGTCCTGACGGCGGAGATTGAGCCCCGGAACCGGGTGCTCCCCCTGCTGCGGCCCCATTTCTGCGCCCGGTACCCGTCGGAGGCCTTTGTCATCTACGACCGCACCCACCGGGAGGCCCTCTTCTACCGGCCGGGACAGTGGGCCATCGTCCCCCTGGAGGACTTCCGGGTGGCCGGGCCGGACAGGAGCGAGCGGGACTGGCGGGTCCTGTGGCGGCGTTTTTACGATACGGTGGCCATTGAGGGACGGTATAATCCCCGCTGCCGCATGACCCACATGCCCAAACGGTACTGGGGCTGCATGACAGAATTTCAGACCGATCCGCCGGAGGAGCGTCCGGCCATGCCCGAAGGCGCGGAATAGCGGCCGGATCAGAAAACGGGGGCCGGAGCAATGCTCCGGCCCCCGTTCAGAGTGTCGAAAAACTTCAGTTGAGCAGAACCCGCCTGGACTGGGGCGGGGGAGCGCGAGGGGGCAGCGGCCCGCCTCGCGTGGGAACGAATGCCCCGGAAGCCTTGCGCGGCAAGGTTTCCGGCCAGCGAAGCGAGGACTTTTCCGCCGCTGTGCGGCGGAAAAGTAACGGCATTCCTGCAGGCTGTCGAAAAAGTCCTTGGACTTTTTCGACAGCCTGCAGGACCGGAGCGACGCTCCGGTCCCTGTTTTCCAGGCGTTACTCCTCGTCCCAGTCGGCGTAGTCGTCGTACTCAGAGTGGCAGCAGCAGGCCTTCTTTTCCGCCAGCTTGTCCCGGGCGCAGCTCAGCACTGCGGTAATCTTGTCCCAATAGGCAATCACGCAGCAGGCAGCGGCGGCCACTATCGCGCACACAGCCACCAGTTTCAGCACGAATTGGACGACCTTCTTCATGTCTGTCGCCTCCTCTTATGAAGTGATAGTAATAGTGTACACGTTTTCCGGCCAAATTACAATGACCTGTACAAACTTTTTCCCTTGTATTTTGGACGGAAATAGAATAAAATATAGGAACGAATGAGAAGAAACCAGCTGCCTTACGGCAGTCATCCCCCCATAGAAAGGAAGGATCCCCATGAAGCTGCAGACCGAGAAGGGCGAGATACGCATCAGCAGCGATGTGTTCAGCAACATCACCGGCGCCGCCGCCACCAACTGCTACGGCGTCAAGGGCATGGCCGTGCGGTCCACCACCGACGGACTGGTCCATCTGCTGCGCAGAGAGTCTATGGCCAAGGGCGTCAAGGTCCGCTATCACGACGACTCCAGCGTCTCCATCGAGCTCCATATCATTGTGGACAACGGCGTCAACCTGACGGCTGTGTCCCGCTCCATCATGAGCGAGGTCAAGTATGTGGTCAGCCGTACCACCGGCGTGGAGGTCCGCAATGTGGACGTCTACATTGATTCCATGGTGATCGGCTGAGTACGCGCTCCGCCGGACCTGTATGACAGAAAGGAATATCGACATGAGAGATACCATTGACGGGGCGTCGTTTCAGCGGATGGTAATCCACGCCGCTGCCTCCATCAATTCACGCAAGCAGGAGATCAACGAGCTCAACGTTTTCCCTGTGCCTGATGGCGACACCGGCACCAACATGTCCCTGACCATCTCCACCGCCGCGGCAGAGATGAAGAAGAAGGCCGCGTCCACCGTGGGCGAGGCCGCCGCCATGAACGCCTCCGCCCTCCTCCGGGGCGCCCGGGGCAACTCCGGCGTGATTTTGTCCCTGCTGTTCCGGGGCTTCTCCAAGGCCGTGAAGGACAAGGAGACCATTGACGGCCGGGATCTGGCCGTGGCCCTGGACTGGGGCGTGGCCGCCGCCTACAAGGCGGTGATGAAGCCCGCCGAGGGCACCATCCTCACCGTTTCCCGCCTCTCCGCCGCCCAGGCCGCCGCCACCGCCCGGGAGAACAACAGCGTGGAGGCGGTGCTCCAGGCCGCCATCGACGAGGGCCACATAGCCCTGGACAACACCATCAATCAGAACCCGGTGCTCAAGAAGGCCGGCGTGGTGGATGCCGGCGGCAAGGGCTTCCTGGTGATTCTCCAGGGCATGCTGGACGAGCTGCGTGGCGAGCCCATGCCCGAGGATGCCGACGAGAGCGCGCCCGCCGCGCCCAAGGACCGGGCTGATTTTGAGAGCTTCTCCACCGAGGAGATCAAGTTCGGCTACTGCACCGAGTTCATCTGCTCCCGGGACAACAGGAAAAAGGACCCGGAGGCCCTCCGGGGCTTCCTCAACGCCCTGGGCGACTCTCTGGTGCTGGTGGAGGACGACGACATCATCAAGGTCCATGTCCACACCAACCACCCCGGCAAGGTGCTGGAGGAGGCCCTGACCTACGGCGCCCTCCAGACCGTGAAGATTGAGAACATGCGCAACCAGCACAGCGAGATCCTGGAGGAGGCCGCCCAGGCCCCCGCCCAGGAGGAGCACAAGGCCGCCGCGCCGGAGAAGCCCTACGGCTTTGTGGCCGTGTGCGCCGGCGAGGGTGTGGCGGCCGTGTTCCGGGATCTGGGGGCCGACGGCATCATCAGCGGCGGCCAGACCATGAACCCCTCCACCGAGGACATTATGCGGGAGATTGACAAGACCCCCGCCGAGGTGGTCTTTGTTCTGCCCAACAACAAGAACATCATCATGGCCGCCGAGCAGTGCGTCCGCCTGGCGGAGGGCAAGCGGGTTGTGGTCCTGCCCAGCAAGACGGTGCCTCAGGGCATCTCCGCCCTGCTGGCCTTTGACCCGGACAGCTCCGTGGAGGAGAACACCGAGGCCATGGGCGACGCCCTCAAGCGGGTGAGCACCTCTGAGATCACCTATGCCGCCCGGGACTCCGACTTTGACGGCTTCGCCATCAAGCAGGGCGACTACCTGGCTCTGGCCGAGCACCAGCTCTTCGGCACGGATCAGGATATCTATGCCCTCCTCCGCCGCCTGGCTGAGGCCCAGCCCCAGCAGGAGGCCGAGTTCATCACCGTGTTCTACGGCGAGGACGTGCAGGAGGCCGACGCCCAGAAGGCCCTGGCCATCTTCCAGGAGGCCTGCCCCAAGGCGGAAATCACCCTTCTGGCCGGCGGCCAGCCCGTGTATTACTACATGATCTCCGCCGAATAATCATTCATGCACGCAGGGGCGGCCAGCAGGCCGCCCCTGTTTTTTACTGAAAAGGAGGATTCAGCATGTACGACTTTACCACCCTCCGCCCCCGGCGGGGTATGGGCGCGGAAAAATGGTCCACATTTGAGGCGATGGATGTGGACAACCCGGCCCTGGTCCCCTACTCGGTGGCGGACATGGAGTTCGCCGCGGCCCCTCAGATTACCGCCGCCATCCAGAAGGCCGCGTCCTTCGGCGTCTACGGCTACACCACTGCCGACGGCCCATACAGGCGGGCGGTGTGCCGCTGGATGGCCCGCCGCCACGGCTGGACCGTGGAGCCGGAGTGGATGTTCCAGACCTTCGGCGTGGTGCCCGCCATGAACCTGGCCGTCCACGCCCTGATCCAGCCCGGCGAAGGGGTTATTATCCAGCCGCCGGTGTACCCGCCCTTCCGCAGGGTGGTGGAAAACACCGGCCGCAGGGTGTGGGAGAACCCCCTGAAGCTGGAGAACGGCCGGTACGTCATGGACCTGGAGGGGCTGGAGGCTCTGGCGGCCCGGCCCGACGTGAAGCTGTTCTTCCTCTGCTCCCCCCACAACCCGGTGGGGCGGGTGTGGACCCGGGCGGAGCTCCAGGCGGCGGCGGACATCTGCGCCCGCCACGGCGTCACCGTGTTCTCCGACGAGATCCACGCCGACTTTGTCCACCCCGGCCATGTCCACACCCCCTTTGCCGCCCTGGACGGCCCCGCCGCCGCAGGGTGCATCGTGGGCACCTCGGCCAGCAAGAGCTTCAACCTGGCGGGACTGGCCACCGCCAACATCATCGTCCCCGACAGCGGCCTGCGCGCCGCCCTGCTGGACAGGCAGGTGGGGTATACCGGGGAGTTCACCAGCTACTTCGGCCTGGCGGCCACCCGGGCGGCCTATGAGGAGGCGGAGGACTGGCTGGAGGAGCTGCTGGCCGTTATCCAGGGCAATTATGAATACTGTAAGGCGTTTCTTATCGAAAAATTCCCCTCCGTCGTCACCTATCCTCTGGAGGGCACCTATCTGATGTGGTGCGACTTCCGCAGCCTGGGCCTGACGCCCGAGGCGCAGGAGAAGTTCTTCCTCTCCTGCCAGCTCTGCCTGGACGAGGGCTATATCTTCGGGTCACAGGGCGCGGGCTTTGAGCGCATCAACCTGGCCTGCCCCCGCCCGTGCCTGGAGGCGGCCATGGAGCGGCTGGACAAGGCGGCAGAGGGCCTGCCCCGCTGAGTTTTTCGTTTGTGAAATATCTATCTTATATGTTACATTTTTGACCTATATTGTTTTATTTTTCTCAATATCAGGTTAAAAATTAAACTTATTTGCAACCTATTGACTTCTTCAGAAAGACATGTATACTTAATACAAGGACAGATGAGAGAAAAGAAATATAAAACCTCTGTTTCCCACCCGGCGGGGCTCTGGCCTGTAAATCTGATGAAGGAGAGGCGTTGAACATGGGAAGTTATGTGATGGCGGAGGCCGCCGAGGTCTGCGCTCTGCCCCAGGCGGAGGCTGAGGCTCTTGCTCAGACCGGCGCGAAGCGGAGTTCCAACCTCCTCACCGGCGCCATGGCCCGGAGGGTGGGCATCTACCTGCTGGGCGTGCTGATTCTGGCCGTGGGCAATACCCTGAGCACCCGGGCCCAGCTGGGTGTGTCCCCCATCATCTCCCCCGCCTACGCCATCTCGGAGATCTGGCACATTGACTTCGGTGTGGCCACCATGGGGGTGTACATGGTCTTTATGGCCGTGCAGTTTATCCTCCAGGGCAGACGCACCCGCAAGCTGGACCTGCTGGAGATTCCCTTCTCCCTAATGTTCAGCTTTCTGCTCAACCTGTTCACCGCCGGCTTTGACCGCCTGGCGGTCCCCCTGGGGCTGGATACCCCCGCTCTGTGGCAGAAAATCCTGCTGCTGGCCGGCTCCGTGGTCTTTACCGGCGTGGGCGCGGCCATGATTGTGGCCATGGACCTGGTGACCAGTCCCCCCGACGGCATGGCCCGGGCAGCGGGCATGGCCATGGGCAAGGGCCTGGGGCTGGGCAAGAACACGGTGGATGTGGCCTGCGTCATCGTGTCGGTATCCCTGTGCCTCCTGGCCGCCGGGCACGTGGTGGGCATCGGCGTGGGCACCCTGGCGGCCATGGTGGCCATTGGCCGGTGCGTGGCCGTGTTCAACCGGCTGGCCCTGGAGCCCATGCGGAAGGCAGCGGGGCTGTGGCCTGCCTGCCCTGCCGGGGCCGAGTGCAGTCTGAACCATAAATAACAACAAAACAATCCCGCGAGAGCGCTGCTCTCGCGGGATTGTCAGCGTGTCGAAAAACCTCCCAGAAGGGGAAGCCTCGCAGAGTTCCGTCATCCGCAGATGACGGAATCAAATGAAAATCCGTCATTTTCGGGGACATAAAATGACACTTCGCATGAGATTTTTGCCGACAATTTCATCAGAAATCGAGGCAAAAATTTCATGAAGCTCCTTCGAACAAGTGGCGGAAGCCACTTGTTCGACAGCCTGAATCCCGCGAGAGCGCTGCTCTCGCGGGATTGTTTGCGTTTACAGAACCTTGGACAGGAAGTCGATGGTGCGCTGCTCCCTGGGGTTGGCGAAGAAGGCGTGGGGTTCGTTCTGCTCCAGAATATGGCCGCCGTCCATGAACAGCACCCGGCTGCCCACCTCCCGGGCAAAGCCCATCTCGTGGGTGACCACTACCATGGTCATCCCCTCGTCGGCCAGCTCCTTCATTACGTCCAGCACCTCGCCCACCATCTCGGGGTCCAGGGCGGAGGTGGGCTCGTCAAAGAGCATCACCTTGGGCTTCATGGCCAGGGCCCGCACAATGGCGATGCGCTGCTTCTGGCCGCCGGAGAGCTGGCTGGGGTAGGACTCGGCCCGGTCCTTCAGGCCAACCCGGTCCAGCAGCCTTATGGCGGTCTCGTCCGCCTCCTCCTGGCTCATCAGCTTGGTCTGCACGGGGGCCAGGGTGATGTTCTTCCGGATGGTCATGTTTGGGAAGAGGTTGAAGTGCTGGAACACCATGCCCATCTGCCGACGCACGGTGTTGATGTCGGTCTTGGGGTCGTTGATCACCGTGCCCTCAAAGGTGATGGTGCCCTTGGTGGGGGTCTCCAGCAGGTTCATGCACCGCAGGAAGGTGGACTTGCCCGAACCGGAGGGGCCGATGATGACCACCTTTTCCCCCTGCTCAATGTGCTCGGAGATATCGTCCAGCACCAGATGGCTGCCAAAGGACTTGCTCAGATGTTCAACGTCGATCACTGGTGCGCAGCCTCCTTTCCATGCGGGCAAAGATGATGGACAGCACCTTGGTGATGCAGAAATAGGCCACGGCGATGATGAGCAGCGGGCCAAAGGCATCGTAGGTCTTGCTCTGGATGGCGGAGTAGACCTTGGTCAGGTCGGTGAGGGCGATGTAGCCCACCACGGCGGTCTCCTTCACCAGCACGATAAACTCGCTGGTGTAGGTGGGCAGGCAGTTCTTAATGGCCTGGGGGAAGATGATGTGCCACATGGTCTGGGTCTTGGTGAGGCCCAGGGAGCGGCCGGCCTCCATCTGCCCCGGGTCAACCGCGTTGATGCCGGAGCGGTAGATCTCCGCCATATAGGCCGAGGAGTTGAGACCAAAGGCCACAATGGCCACCACCATCTTGTTGTCGGTGACGTTGAGGAGCACCACATTGTACATAATCAGCAGCTGTACCACGACGGGGATGCCCCGGATGATATCGATGTAAGCCTGGGCGGGCCAGCGCAGGATCTTATATTTGGACAGCTTCATCAGGCACAGCACCATGCCCAGCACGGTGCTGATGCAGATGGCCCCCAGGGTGATGGACACCGTCACCCCCAGGCCGTCCAGGTACAGCCGCCACCGGTCCTGGTAGAGGAAGGCCTGATAGAGCTTGTCCAGCAAGTCGAGGATCATTTCCACGGCGATCCCTGCCTCCTTGTTGTAAATTGGTCATAGGGCACAGGAGAGCCTGCTCCGCACAGAGGGCGGCGCAGGCTTCCTGGTATGGCGCTTGGATTGTGGGCGCGGGGCTCAGGCCTGGGGCTTGGCCACCACGATGGACTGCACGGCCTCATAGTAGCCGTCGGTGAAGTTGGCGTTCTTCTCCCGCTCTTCGTCCCGGGTCAGGCCGGCGGCGATGAAGTCAATCCGGCCGGACTGGAGGGCGGGGATAAGGGCGTCGAAGTCCATATTCTCGATCTGCAGGTCGTAGCCCATGGTTGCGCAGAGATAGGTGGCGTAGTCGATGTCGAAGCCCACCGGGTTGCCCGCGTCGTCCAGGTACTCAAAGGGCTCGAACTCGCAGTTGGTGCCCATCACCAGGGTGCCCTTGGACTCGTAGGCAGGCAGCTCGGGGAGCTGGGCGTCCTCATTCTTGGAGATATTCTTGTCCACAATGGCATCGAAGGTACCGTTCTCATTCAGAGTCGCCATGGCGGCGTTGAACTCCTCGGCCAGGGCGGCGCCCTCGTCGTTCTTCTGGGTGGCGATGGCGTAGGTCTCGCTCTCCTCGCTGGCGGGGAAGGGCAGCAGCATCAGCGCGTCGGGGTTGGCGTCCACCAGGGACTGGGCGGGGTTGGTGTCCACGATCACGCAGTCCACCCGGCCGTTCATGAGTTCCATGCCGCACTGGGCCACGGCCTTGAAAGCGCTGACCTCAGCGCCCTCGATGGCAGAGGCCACGTCGTTGCCGGTGGTGCCCTCCTGAACGGCGATCTTGGCGCCCTTCAGGTCATCCACAGAGGTCCAGGCGGCGGGGCCGGTGACCTCGGCGGTCTGGCTCTCGCTGGGAGTGGTGCTGTTGGAGGGAGCGGGGGTGCCGGTGTCGCCGCCGGTGGTATCGCTGCCGCAGCCGGAGAGCAGGGAAAGGCTCATGCCGGCGGCAAGTGCAAGTGCGAGAATCTTCTTCCAAGTCTTCATATTCATTCTCTCCTTCATCCTTTTGGGTTTTTTGATTGAGTGGATTATACACCTCATGCAGGAATAATGCAAGGGTTTTTTGAATTTTTGTGGTGTGCATTCAAATGAAGGTGAATGAATATTCAATTTAAGTCAATTTGTCCATACGGGGGACTGGAGCTGGAGACGGAGGCGGGAAAAAGACCGGCGCCGCTGCTGCGGCGCCGGTCTTGGTTTCATTTAATCGAAGCCCAGGCCGAAATAGCCCGACCGCTCCTCGCCCCAGGCCTGGCGCAGGTCCTCCCGCAGCCACTTGACCATGGCAAAGGGCTGAATATAGCTGCCGGGCAGGCCGTCCCACAGGGCGGGCGTGCGGACAAAATACCGGTCGGCCGGAAGCTTCTCTTTTATTAAGGATACGGCCCCCTCCAGCAGGGCGGGGGAGATCAGCAGCTCCTTGATGGCCAGGCTCCTGTCGCCGGTGTACTCAGCGGCGGCGCAGCCCTCCCTATCTTCCATCACAATCCGGTAGAGCCCGGCGCCGCTCAGGCGGGAGGCGCCCTCCTGAAAGGCCAGCAGCTTCTCGCCGTACCGGGCGTGGAATGTGCCGGAGAGCAGGCGCTCCCGCAGCGCGCCGTAGGCGGCGGCGTCCACCGCCTCCAGGCTGCTCTTGGCCGGAAGGGGCGGCGCCATGCGCTCCAGCAGCTCCGCCCGCCGGTTGGAGAAGCACTCGGTGAAGCCCACGGTCTCAAAGAACTTGAACAGCCCGGCCTCGGCGGGCACTACGGTGATGCAGTCCACACCCCGCTCCCGCAGGTACATCTCCGCGTACTGGAGCAGGGCGCGGCCGTACCCCTGCTTGCGGGCGCTGGGATCGGTGGCCAGCGCGTACACATAGGAGGAGGTCAGCTTTCCCCCGCCGGGCAGCGCCACCTCAAGGGGCAGCAGGGCCAGCATGCTGCACAGAACGCCGTCCTCGGACAAGATCAGCACATCCTCCGGCCTGGCGCAGGTGCTGTAAAAAAGCTCGATATACGCCTCGTCGTCGCCAAACGCCGCCTTCCAAAGGCCCTTCTGCGCCTCCAGCTCCTCCGCTTTGGAGGGACGGATTTCTACCATAGTATCACCCATCCTTCTGATTGAATATACGCCGGTTTCCGGCGGCCCGTGTCGCCCGTTATGACTGCCAGACTGCGCTGTACTTTTCCACCATCAAGTCGGGATAGTAGGACGCCTTGGCCTTCCGCAGGCCCTCCACCCCCATGTCGTCCTCCCGGTTCAGATAGCGGACCTCGGGGTGGCGCTCCCGCACCCAGCGGGCAAACTCCCGGTTGATCATGGCGTAGGCGCCCTGCAGCTCCCCGTAGGCCTTTTCAAAGTGGACGTCGAAGGTGTCGGAGGAGAGCATGTCGCCCATGGTAAAGGCCACCACCTCGCCGTACACCCGGATGAGTCCGCCCTCCAGGCCCAGCGCGTGGTAATGCTCAATGGCCAGGCGGAGGGCCCGGCCCTCGTCCCCCAGGTCCCGCTCCTCGGCGGCGCCCTCCCGGATCATGCTCCGCCGGTACCACTCCTTATCCATCTCCAGGCACTCGGCCAGGCTGTCGGGGGTAATGGGCTCGTAGACCCAGGTGGGGTTGTTCTCCAGAAAGCGGTTGATGTGGTTGCGCTTTCCGTGGAGCTTTTTGCCGCCCAGGTCGGCCAGACGGTCGATCTCATAGAGGTAGTCCCAGCCGTCCCGGTCGGGCGCAAACCGGAACCGGCCGGGGAACAGGGCCTCCAGCGCCTGGGTCTGCTCCCGGGTGAGGCATACCAGCCGCAGCGGCTGGCCCCGCTCCTCCGCGTCAGTCCGGAGGGCGGAGATAACCGCCTTCCAGTCGCCGCTGCCGGCGGGGTAGAGGTAGCTGCAGCCCAGCCCGCCGCACAGGTGTACCACCAGAAAATCCTCCAGCCTTGCCACCTGATGGCGGTAGGCGTCCTTCCACGCGAAGAGGTTGGTAAAATTATACTCACAGCCCCGATAGTCGGAACGGCGGAGCAGCTGGTCTATCCACGCCTTGTCCGCCAACTGGGGCATTCGGAATTCTATCATAGAATGCATGCGCTCCAATGTCAAAGAGTATACGCCCGCGTTTCCCGCAGACGTTCTTATCTATTCTACCACATATCCTAGTGAGAAACAATGAATTTATTCCCGAATGTGGATCTTTTTTCCGCCGGATCCGTGGTAATAAGAAAATAAAATTGTGAACTTTTTGACGCGATAGACATGGAAATCAGGAGAGAATGTGAAGAAAATAACTCTGCTTCACAGACGGAGAAAAGTATGCTATGATAAAACAAAGGAGGGAACGCATATGACCGTTGTCCGAAAGTTCCGCAGTGCGGAAGAGATCCGGCGCCTGCGCCGGATGGCATGTTCCGTCCCCGAGGAGGTGATGCTCCGGGAGGTGGAAGGGGATGTCCTGGCCGACGCCAAGTCCCTCATCGGTCTCTTTGCCCTGGACTACTCCCGTCCCGTGTGCATTATCACCGAATCCCAGGAGCTGCTCTCCCAGCTGGATTATCTGGACGAGGAGGCACAGTGCGCATCTTTTTAATTTAAGGACAGGCTAAAGATAGCTGTTTGAGCAAAGTATCTGGATGTTGTTTAAAATTATTTCAAAAAACTAAGGTAAGACATTTTTTAACTAAAAAATAGGCAGATAATAATCCATAATATTTTACTTAATGGGTAATGAAGATTGTGGAAAGCGACTATTGATTCAAATAAGCCTCCGATGATATACTGGGGATGCCTAAAGGAGGTGACCTTAAATGGTGTTTGAAGCAAAGTTCGATTCCTTCAACGAGATTGCCGAGGTGCAGAAGCTGGCCCAGGCAGTGGAAGAGCCGGTGTTTTTTGAGTCCGGGGACGGTTCCGTGCGCATTGACGCCGGGTCCTTTATCGGTCTGTTTGTGCTGGACTTCTCCAAGCCGGTCAAGGTCGTCACCGACTCTGTGTATGTGATTCGCCGCCTGGAGCTGGCGAGCAGAGCGAAACTGGCGGCCCGGAAGGCATAAGCGCCTTCCCGCAATAAAAACTGAGGTGCGGCGTACTGCGCAGAGCGGTGCGCCGCTTTTTATATGCACAGGAGCCTCCGGCTGATAGCCGGAGGCTCCTCAGTCTGTCGAAAAAGTGGCTTCCGCCACTTTTTCGAAGGAGCTTCATGAAATTTTCGCCTCGATTTCTGATGAAATTGTCGGCAAAAATTTCACGAGAAGTGTCATTTTCGAGGCGCATGTCCCCGAAAATGACGGGTTTTCATTTGATTCCGTCATCTGCGGATGACGGAACTCTGCGAGGCTTCCTCTTCTGGGAGGTTTTTCGACACGCTGAGGAGCCTCCGGCTGATAGCCGGAGGCTCCTTGATTTACTGGGCGCGGAAATAGACGATCCCCGTGGCGCCCGGGCCTGCATGTGTGCCCACGACGCTGCCGATGTCGCTGGCATAGACGGTGGCGGCCCCGATCATATCGGCAAAGAAGGCCTGGCACTCGGCCATGGCCTCGGGAGCGTTGGAGTGGCCGAAGGCCACGGGCAGGGACAGGTCGGGTGCCTCCTTCTCCATCCGCTTGGCAATCCACTGGAAGGCGGCCTTCCGGCCCCGGGCCTTGCCGATGCCCTCCACCAGGCCGTTTTCAATGGTGATAATGGGAGAGATATTCAGCAGCGCGCCCACCACGGCGGAGGCGGTGGAGATGCGCCCGCCCATCTTCAGGTATTTCAGTGTGTCCACCACGGCCAGCAGCCGCAGGCGGCCCGCCAGTTCCTCCAGCCGGGCGGCCAGCTCCCCGGCGGAGAGCCCCTGATCCCGCAGGGAGGCGGCCACCTCCACCAGCAGGCCAAGGGCAAAGGTCACGGTGCGGGAGTCCACAACATGGATGCGGTCCTCGCCGTCCACCATGTCCCGGGCGATGAGGGCGCTCTGGCAGGTCCCCGACATGGCGCCGGAGATGAAGATGCCTACAATCTCATCCCCCTGGTCCAGGTACTTCCGAAACAGGTCGGCAAAGACTTCAGGGTTGATCTGGGAGGTGGTGGGCAGGGTCTCCGCCTTGGAGAGACGGTCGTAGAACTCCGCGTTGGTGATGTCCACGCCATCCCGGAAGACCTCCTCCCCAAAGTGAACCGAGAGGGGGATGACATCCACGCCCAGAGCTTCCCGGCGCGCGGGAGAGAGGTCGCTGGTGCTGTCGGTAACAATACGGATCATTTTACATACCTCCTGCTGTTGTCTTACAGCGTTCCACTTTTTTCTCTCATCTGTTCCATAGCGGCGGGCGGTGCGGCCTGCCCTGCGGTGCGGCAGGAAGCGGCCGCCTTTTCCTGAAGGAAACCGTCCACCCGGCCCAGCGCCCGGACAAAGACCTGGGCCTCCTCCTGGGAGAGAGAGCTGAGAATGTAATCCACCAGCTCCTCGTGAAAGCGCTCGTGCTCCCGGTTGGCCTGACGGGCCTTTTCGGTGGGCAGGATGCGCACCACCCGCTTGTCGTACGCGTCCCGGCGGCGCTCCAGATAGCCCTTTCGCTCCAGCAGGGACACCGCCGTGGTCAGGGTGCCCGCCGTCACCCGCTGGGCGGCGGCGATGGCGGTGGCCCGGTTGTCCAGCCCCAGATCTGCCGCCCGGCATACCTCTTCAATCAGGTGAAGCTCCCGGAGAGACAGCTCCCCCTTCACGCTGGACAGCGCCAGCTCCTCTGTTTTAAGAACCTCATGGAACACCTCAACCAGAAACCGGTTGAGCGCCTCGCGGTGCTGGTCCACGGCCTTCGCCCCCCCTTTTCAAAAATATATGGAATGGTCCTTATATGCCCGATTCAGTAGCAATTATATAGGAGATACTGCAAAAGTCAAGCATATTTTGAATGCCAAATTAAATATCCGTCATACCCGCCCGGGCTGCCGCATAAATTTTCCCATGAAGGGATGGGATACAGATGAAAAGGGACAGGCACAACGGGATTCAGTGGGGCAGAGTGCTCCGGCGGAGCGCGGCGCTGGTAATGGTCACGGCGGCGCTGTGGGCGCTGCTGGCGGCGGCGGGCGCCGGCGCGGCGGCCGAGGCATTCCGGGCCCTGGGGGAGGACGGCGGCTTTGTCTCCGCCGTCCTCCGGGCGGAGCTGGGAGAGGTGGAGGGGGCCGGGGGGCCCTTTGAGGCCCTGGACCGGTGGGGCCGGCTGGTGGTGGGACAGTCCACCCTGCTGCGGAGCAACGAGGAGGCGGTGGCCCAGTGGCTGGCTGGAGAGAATGGCGCCGGGGCAGCGGAGCCGGAGGCGCCGGCGGACCCGGCGAAGCCCTCCCCCACCCCGGAGGCTGAGGACCCGGAGGACCCGGCAAGCCTCCCTGCCGTCACCACCGCGCCCGACGACATCATTCCCCGCACGCTGGTGCCCTCCTCGGGCAGCGGATACACCCGGGCGGACGGGGTATATATTTACAATACCACCGGCGTGGAGGTGGACGCGGCGGCGCTGGCCTCCGCACAGGTGAATATTACGCTGGGCGACCCGGCGGAGCCCCAGATTCTCATCATGCACACCCACGCCACGGAGGCGTACACGCCCGATGGCACGGATGTGTACGTCCAGACCGACAACAGCCGCACCCTGGACAACACTCAGAACATGGTCCGCATCGGGGAGGAGATGAAGGAGGTCTTTGAGGAGATGGGGCTGTCCGTCCTCCACGACGAGACGCCCTACGACTATCCCCAGTACAACGGGGCCTACGGCCGGTCGGGCGTGGGGGTGGAGGCCTATCTGGAGCAGTACCCCTCCATCAAAATCGTGCTGGACGTCCACCGGGACGCCCTCATCGGGGAGGACGGCACGGTCTACAAGCCACTCACCACCGTGGACGGCCAGGACACCGCCCAGGTCATGCTGGTCATGGGCAGCCCGGAGGCAGGGGACTACCCCCGATGGATGGAAAACCTGACCCTGGCGATGAAAATTCAGAAGAGCATGGACACCCTCTACCCCACCCTGGCCCGCCCCATCACCATCCGGGGCAGCTCGGTGTACAACCAGGAGCTGACCAACGGATCGCTGCTGGTGGAGGTGGGCGCCCACGGCAATACCCTTCAGGAGGCCATCCGGGGCGCCCGGCTCTTTGCCCGGGCTGCGGGACAGGTCCTGCTGGAGCTGGAGGGGGATGGATAAGCGGGAGGGAAGCGGGCGCCCGGGGCCGAGACTGCCGAAAAAGGCTGTACGGCGGAAGCCGCTCGATTTTTCAAAATTGCCTCCTTTGCACTGCCCGTCTCCCGGACCAGAGGGATTCTTTTCAACCGCTTTTTCAGCACGCGGCACAATTACGCACAGCCCGGGACTTCTGTCCCGGGCCGTGCGTAATTGTGCCAGTCAATTCTTTTCAGGGGGATAAACCGCCTCCGTCAGGCCCTGGGAGGAGCCTGGCGGTCAGCGCTCATAGGGGGTGATGGCTACCTTGACGCAGCCGTCCAGGTGGTGCTCAAAGATGTCATACCCATGCATAATATCGTTGAGGGGCATGGTGTGGGTGATGAGGGGGCGGCAGTTAATCTTTCCGCCCTCAATGAGCTTCATCAGGGTGTCGTTGTGGGAGGCGTCCACGCCGCCGGTCTTGAAGGTCAGGTTCTTGCCGTACATCAGGTGGAGGGGCAGGCTCTGGGCCTCCTCGTACATGGCGATGAGGGAGACGATGCCGTTGGGGCGGGCCACCTTCCACGCGGTCTCAAAGGTATCCTTGCCGCCCGCCACTTCGATAACGGAGTCGGCGCCCCGGCCGTCGGTAAGCCCCTTTACGACAGCGTCCAGATCCTCCTTGCCGGGATTGACCGTCACGTCGCACCAGCCGTGCCGCTTGGCGAATTCCAGGCGCTCGTCGATGACATCCACCGCCACGATGAAGGCGGGGCCGAAGAGTCGGGCGCACATCATGGTGGTACAGCCCACCGGACCGGCGCCCAGCACCACCACCACGTCGCCCGGCTTGATCTCCGCCAGCTCCGCGCCGAAGTAGCCGCTGGGCAGGATACAGGAGATCATAATGACGTCCTCGTATTCCAGACTGTCAGGAATGACGGTCAGGCCGTTGTCCGCATAGGGGACCCGGACATATTCGGTCTGGCAGCCGTCGATGCGGCAGCCCAGCTCCCAGCCGCCGGTCACGCAGTTGTTGACAAAGCCGCGCTTGCAGAAGTAACACTCGCCGCAGAAGGTCTCCACATTGGCGGCCACCCGCTGGCCGGGCTTGATCTTCTTGACCGCGTCGCCTACGGCGACAACCTCGCCGGCAAACTCATGGCCGAGGATCACATTCTCCCGCGCCCGTGGGACGGCGCCGTTACGGATGTGGAAGTCGCTGGTGCAGATGCTGGACATGCCCACTTTGACAATGGCATCCCTGGGGTCCAAAATGGTGGGGATATCCCGCTCTTCAAAGCGGAGGTCGCCTTTTCCATGGTAAACTACGCCCATCATTTTTCCACTCATCATGCATACTCCTTTTTTAATGGTCGGTTTCCGATACACAAATGCCAAGTGATTTGACTACTCTGCGACGGGTTCCCGAACGGTCCCGGCCCACTGGTCCACTATGGGACCCAGCTTGGTGATAATGGGCGCCATTACGGGGCCGACGCCCACCATGCCGAGAATCGTGCCAAAGAACACAGTGCCGCCCATAATGAAGCCGCCCACGACCATGACCGCATCAAAGATGATGCGCTCCCACTTCAGGGGGATCTTGGTCATTTTCGCCATGGTCTGGTTGAATGCGTCCGAGGGACCGCAGCCCAGCTCGGCGGACTGATAGAGGCCAAGGCCCACGCCCAGCGCAAGGGTGCCCAGGACCAGAACGATGATCTTAATGGGAAGGCCCGGGGCATCCCCCATGAGTGCGGTGAGCATACTGATGAAGATATTGCTGAAGGTGCCCAGCGTAAACGTATACAGGACGGTGCCGATGTTGATCATTTTGCGGTTCAGAATCAGGATAATAACAAAGAAGATGATGTTAAAGATGTTCATGGCCATGCCGAAGTCCAAATTCAGCTGCACGCCCATGCCTTGCACAAACGCGGTGACCGGGTCGCTTCCAAGTGCCGCCATGACATAGGCCGCCGCGCCAAAGCCGGTGATGACAACGCCTACCATAATCACGATGCAGCGGACAAGGATGCTTCTCACTGTGTATTTACCTTTAACCAAAATAAGCCCTCCTTCTTTGCGCACTCATCCGTCTCATTCCTGCGCTATGGTCCAGAGCTTCCACAGGGACACCGTTCTCCTCCTCTCTGCTGTTTTCGTGGAACCACTCCGTGACGCCCTTATGCCTGAGAGGACGCTTTCTTCGCCTCCTTTTCTCTGTCCCGGTCCATTTCGTCGGACAGAATATTTAAGATCTCTTGCCCCGGAAGGATTTCTGCACAGTAATTGACCTGAAGCATATTCAATCCGCACTCATGCTCCACCTGGGTGGTGGAGTCCACACAGTCCCCTGCCACCAGAATCCGGTAGCCCCGCTGAAAGGCCTCGATGGCGGTCTGGGCCACGCAGACGTGAGTGCGCCAGCCGGTGAAAATAATGGTCTCTGTGCCAAGCTTTTTCAGGGTGGCCTGGAGCTTGGTGCCAATAAAGGCGTTGAAATAGTTCTTTTTGAGCACGTAATCCTCTGGAGCAGGGGAGAGCGCATCGATAATCTGCGCGCCCCAGGTGCCCTCCAGGCAGTGATCGGGCCAGATCTCCAGCTCCGGGTCGTTCCGGTGGTGGGAATCCCGGACGTAGATGACCGGAATGCCCATGGCCCTGGCCCGCTCCAGCATGGCGCGGAGGGGCTCGATAATATTGTAGATGCGGCGGCAGTACATGGAGCCGCCCTCCAGAAATTCGTTTTGCAGATCCGTGCTCACGATGGCGTAGCGGCTGCGGCGCTCCGCGTCCCTCACTTCGTCGTCGACGGCGCTCCGGCAGTTGTTCTCCCGCAGGACCCGGTCCAGCGTGTTCCGCACCCGCTCCAGCTGCTGGATCTGCTCTTCCACGTCAAAAAGCTGACGCTTCAGGTAACTGCGCAGGTCGGTGTCCGGGTTGTTGAGAATGGCGTCGATATCCTCCAGAGAGAACTTCTGCTCCCGGTAAAAGTGAATCTGGTGGAGCCGGGCCACATCCTCCTCTGAATAAAGCCGGTATCCGGCCGGCGAACGAGCCGCCGGCCGGATCAAACCGATTTTTTCGTAAAAACGGATTCCCTTGACGGTGAGGCCGGTGGCGTCCGCCGCTGCCTTGACGGTCAGCATTTCAGGTCCCTCCTCTGCCGCCGGGTATGGGCCGCCGGTGGGCGGCGGGATGGGTTACAGGCGGGCCAGAACGGCATCGCTGTCGGTGACGGCGCCGAAGTGGGTCTCAATGTCCCACAGGGAGGACTCCTGCTCACGGGGACCGGTGGCCCGGACGCAGTCTTTGGGGACGATCACCTGATAGCCCCGGAAGAAGGCGTCGTGGCAGGTGGAGCGGACGCAGATGTTGGTGACCACGCCGGTGACCACCACGGTCTTGCGGCCCAGCTCACGGAGCACCAGGTCCAGATCGGTCTGGTAGAAGCCGCTGAAGCGCCGCTTGGGGATCTGGTAGTCCTCGGGCTGGGGGGCCAGCTCGTCGATGACCTTGCCGCCCCAGGTGCCCTCGATGCAGTGGGGGGAGCGCTTGTCAAACTCCTTGTCGTACTTGCCGGCCCGGTGCCAGTCGTTGATGAAGATGATGGGCAGCTTCTTGGCCCGGAAGGCGGCGATGAGCCGCTGGGTGGGCTCCACGGTCTCCATGCCCTCGGGCAGCACCATGGCGCCGCCCTCCTTGCAGAAGTCGTTGACCATGTCCACGATGAGCAGGGCGGGGTCGGTCAGTTCGAAGTTGGAGCCGTCATCCACAAAATGTTCTGCAAAGCCTTTCATAAATCCAAAAACCTTCCTTTCGCATGTGGTTGAGGTGGAATTAAGCGCGCTTCTTCACGCCGCTGCCCATGACGGCGCCCAGAATCGCCTTGACGACAAAGGCGACGATGATGCCGTTGACGACGGGCATGCCGAAGGGGATGCGGGTGACAATAAAGCCCAGGACCCAGGAGATGAAGCCGGCAATATTGACGGTGGGCAGCTCAGCCTCTTCCGGATCGGGATAATTCTGCTTATAGGTCACCAGGAAGTCGGCCAGGAAGATGCCGCCCAGGGGAGGCACGGTGGCGGACAGGAAGTCGATGTAGGAGCCGAAGTAGTTGTAGAAGCCGATGATGGCGAAGATGATGCCGATAACGCCGAAGCCGATGACCAGCCAGGTGCGCTTGCACTTAGGTACCACACTGTTGAGGGTCATGGAGCCGGAGTACACGCAGCCCTGGGCGGTGGACCAGATGTTGAGCACCAGCACCAGGAAGGCGGGCGCCAGCAGGCCCTGCATGGACAGCATAATGGCCACGTCGGGGGTGCCGGTGACAACGGAGCCGATGGCGCCGGAGAGGAGCATGAAGGTGTTGCCCAGCATCAGGGTGATGATCATGACGATAACGGCGGTGCGGGCATTCTTGGAGAAGCGCATGATGTCGGGCGTGAACATGACGGCGCCAACCGCGTAGGAGCCGACGCCCAGACCCACTGCGTAGCTGAAGTCAATGGGCTTCTCGGGGACAATCGCGTTCATGCCGGCAACGCCGCCGGCATCGTTCACTGCGATGACCATGGAGATGACGCCGAAGATGATGATGAGAGGCACGGCGATGTTGCTCAGATAGGTCATCCACTTCATGCCGCGCATGGCGGTAAAGGTCATGCCGATGCCGCCCAGGATGGCGACGGGGATAATGGGAATGACCGGGAAGAGGGTATTGGTGGTCTGGCCGATGAGGTATGCGTCAATGGAGAACCAGCCGATGGTGGTGATGACCACGATGGCGACCGGCACATAGGTGCCCGCCTTGCCGAAGGAGTACTTGCTCAGCAGGCCGGTGCTCATGCCGGTCTTGGCCGAAATGACGCCCATGGCGCAGGCCAGAACCGCCAGGATGGCGCTGCTCAGGAGGGTGGCCAGCACCGTGTCGGTAAAGGTGAGGCCAACGCCCATATTGCCGCCCGCCTGCATGCTGGTAACCACGAACACGTAGCCAAGGGAGACGGTCAGAAGGCTCAGCCATGACTTCCGTGCCGACATGGGTACGCGCGCGTTGCTGTACTCGTCGCTGCTGTCAGCCGCGGTGGTCTCTGGGGTTTTCGCTGCGGTGTCTTCCTTTTTCACACAAACACATCCCTTTCTGGTTATAAAATAGACTGAACTCAGGCGCGTTCCACCGTCCGCCGCCGCCCGCCCTGACACACAACCGGGCCGGGAACCGGGCCGGATTCTCCCGGCCAGGCCAGCGGAGCAGCCCTCTGCTCAACTCAAACTATAAACCATCCCCTTAGGGGAATGTCAAGTGGAAATTGTGAAAAATGAATCTAAAATAGAGAAAACTTCTCTTGAATTACAGCACTTTGAACATAACACAGGCCACAAGAGTTTAAAATCACAAAAAGCGGCTTCTTATTGACGATTTTTTAACAAATATATCCCTCCAAAAAGGAAAAGCGCCCTGGCACTCCCCATTCCGGGGCGTGCCAGGGCAAAGATAAAGAGAGGGAGGCGGCCGTCAGGCGCCGTAGACAATGTTCACCGCATGGCGGCAGGCCGTAATTTCAGCCGCCTGGGGAGAGCCGCCGTACTCTCCGTCCAGGGTCCAGGGGGTCTCGTCGGCGCAGGTAATTTTCAGCCGGGAGGTGTGGAAGCCCAGCACCCCCGCCGCCTCGTCGGTGGTCTGCTTCATCAGGGCCGCGATAACCCCCTGGAGCTCCAGGGGCGTTCGCGGCGTGCGCACCATGATCGCTTCCAGCAGCCCGTCGTCCAGCGCCACGCTGTCGGCGGGCAGGCCCAGCATCCCCCCCACCGAGACGGTGTTGCTCACCATGCCGAAAATAAATTCATCCTCCAGCACGCCGCCGTCATACTCCACCCGGGCCTGGTATCCCTTCAGGTTGCCCAGCCGGGCGATGCCCTCCAGCACGTAGGCCAGGTGCCCGAACATGTTCTTCACCTGCTGGGGCGTGTCGTAGGCCACGTCGGTGAAGGCGCCGAAGGCGGCCACATAGACAAAGTAGCGGTCGTTGAACCGGCCGATGTCCACCGGGCGGGGGGAGCCCTCCGCCGCCGTGGCGGCCAGGGCGTCGTATCCCTTGGGCAGCTTCAGATTGCGTGAGAAGTCGTTGGTGGTGCCGGCGGGAATATAGCCCACCTCAGGGCGGCGTTCCAGCGCCATCAGACCGGTGACCACCTCGTGGAGCGTGCCGTCTCCACCGCAGCACACCACCCGGTCAAACGCACCGCCCAGCTGGGCGGCCGCGTAAGTGGCGTCCGACTTGCCCTGGGTGGGGCGGACCGTCACCAGCCAGCCCGCCTTGGTGAAGATGTCCAGCACGTCGGCCAGCTTGGCGCGGATCTGTCCCTTTCCGGCGTGGGGATTATAGATAAAGAGCAGCTTCTTCATAATTCCTCCGAGCAGATAAAACTTGGCCCTTCCTCCCGCCATTCGGGGGGAGGAGGAGCAAAAAGGTAGTAAAAGCTGCGGCGGTCCCTGGGGCCGCCGCATATTGGAGCGCTTCCAAAGTTGGCAGAGAGCAGAGCACGGGCGAGCAGAGCGCGGTTCCGGCGGAGCGAATGGGGCGAGATGCCACCTCCCTGCCGGAACCCTCGCCCGAGATTTAACAGCCCCATTATACCGTATCCTTTGGGAAATGCAATCAGGCTTTGCCCAGGACGGAAAAATTGTAAACCTCCGCTTGCCTTTTTCCCTAAAAAGAACTAAACTATTACTTTAACAAGCTGTTGTATGCAAGTAAGCAGAGGAGGCGTTCCCATGAACCGCAAGGCGCTGGCCGCCGCGTTTCCCGTCACCCTGCCGGTGCTGATGGGCTATCTGTCCATCGGCATCGCCTTTGGGCTGATGCTGGAGCGGGCGGGCTTCAACTTTATCTGGGCATTTTTCATGAGCCTGACCATCTATGCCGGGTCGGGCCAGTACCTGGCGGTGGAGCTGCTCTCCACCGCCGCCGGGCTGGGCACTGTGGCGGTGATGACCCTGCTCATCAATTTCCGCCACCTGGTGTACGGTCTGTCCATGCTGGAGAAGTTCCGGGGCATGGGCTGGCGGAAGTTCTATATGATCTTTTCCCTTACCGACGAGACCTATGCTCTGCTGGCCGGGGCCGCCGTACCCGTGGGCGTGAGCCCCAGGGACTTCTATTTTGCCGTGGCCATTCTGGATCACCTGTACTGGATTGCCGGGTCGGTGATCGGCGGCGTGGCCGGAGGCCTGCTGTCCCTTGACATCACCGGCATCGACTTCGCCATGACCGCCCTCTTTGTGGTCATTGCGGTGGACCAGTGGAAGGCGGCCAGGGAGCACCTGCCCGCCCTCCTGGGGGCGGGCTGCACCCTGCTCTTCCTCATTCTGGTGGGGGAGGAGCAGATGCTGCTCCCGGCGCTTGGCGCTATTGTGGCGGCGCTGCTGCTTCTCCGGCCCCGGCTGGAGAAGGAACAGGAGACCGCCGGAAAGGAGGCGGACGCATGACTCCCGCAATTCACGCTGTGCTGGCCATCGCGATCATGGCCGCAGTCACCTTTCTCACCCGGGCCCTGCCCTTCCTGCTCTTTGACCGGGGCGGCAATCCCCCAAAGCTGGTGCTTTACCTGGGCCGGGTGCTGCCCCCCGCCATCATCGCCATGCTCATTGTCTACTGCCTGCGTGCCCTGCGGAGCGCCAGCCTGTTTGTCCCCGCCGGATGGCTGCCCCAGATAATCGCCGTGGCGGCGGTGGTGGCGCTCCATCTGTGGAAACACAACAACCTGCTGTCTATCTTCGGGGGCACCATCCTTTATATGGTGCTGGTGCAGGCTGTATTCGTATAAAATCAAAGAACTGCCGCCGAAAATCCGGCGGCAGTTCTGTTCTTTCAGGACAGCAGGCTGGCAGCCACAGCCACCAGCGGCAGGGTGATGACCGACAGCAGGGTGGACAGGGTGACCATCTGGGCGGCGGAGCCGGCGTCCCGGCCGAACTGCTGGGCCAGGATGCTGCTGGTGCCCGCAGTGGGGGTTCCGGCCAGAATGACCATGGAGCAGTACACCAGGGGCGGCAGGTGGAAGGGCAGGAGCACCAGAGCGGTGACGGCGGGGATGGCTGCCAGCTTCAAAAGGGCGACGGCGTACAGGTCGGGCCGCCGGAAGGTGCTGCCCAGGCTGGTGCGGGCCATCTGGCCGCCGATGACCACCATGGCCAGGGGGGTGTTCAGGTCGGCGAGAAAGCCCACCGCGCTGCCCACCATGGAGGGCAGCCGCAGCCCGCTGAGAAAGAGCACCAGTCCCACGGCCAGGCCCACAGTGCCCGGGTTGAGCAGGGCCTGCCGGAGGGAGAGCCGTTTCCGCCCGCTCATGAGGATGACCCCGTGGGTCCACTGGGCGAGATTAAAGGTGACGGTGGCCACCACGGCGAAGATGGCGGTGCTGGGTCCCAGCACCGCCTGAAGCAGGGGGATGCCCATAAAGCCGTTGTTGGCGTATACGGTGCCGAACCGGAGCACCGCCCGGGTATCCTCCGGGCTGGAGCGGAACAGCAGGGGGAGGGGGGAACAGAATACCACATAGTATCCGGCGGTAAGGAGGAACATGAGCAGCATGTTCCTCATCAGGGCCTCGTCGGGCTCCACCTGCAGGGAGTCGATGATGACGCAGGGGATGACAACGTACAGCAGCAGGAAGGACAGCTGCCCCAGTGTGTCGGAGGAGAGGCGGCCCAGCTTGGAGAGGACAAAGCCCACCCCCATCAGCAGAAAGAGGGTGACCACCTGCCCCGCCACCACCATCAGATTATGGAAGATATCCCACATTTCAAGAACCTCGCATCTGTACAGGGATTTTCTGCCGGGAGAGAAAACGCAGTATTTTTATTATAGTCTGCCCGGAGTTGGGATGCAAGGGCCGGGGCCCGCCCTTTGGAGAGGCTCGGGACAGAGAAGAGCGGGCAGGGAAAAGTCCCCGCCCGCTCAAATCTGAGACAGACAGATGCGGTTAACCGGCGTTGCCGTTGCCGGCGTCGGCCTTGTCGGCGGTGAGGGTGATCACGCCGTCGGCCTGAGCGGCCTGGATGCCCAGCAGGCTGTTGACGGTGTCCAGGGAGACGTAGTAGTTGCCCTGGTACAGCCCGGCGGTCACGTCCACCGGCTTGCCGTCCACCAGGACGGTGATGGTGCCGGAGGTCTCAAAGGCGGGAACAGTGACGGCGGGCAGGGCCTCGGCGGCATAGGCGGCGCCGGTGGTGATGACCACCTGGCCGTCCACCCACTCCACGTTAAAGCCGGCGGTAGTGCCAGCGAAGGCGGTGGCCAGGTCGCGCAGGCGGTAGAAGCCGCCCCGCTCGGCGGCGGAGAACAGCTTGCCGTTGACCACCACGTTGTTGGCCTCGTTCAGGTTGATGCTCTTGTTGTAGGGGGTGGCCAGCTCGCCGGCGTTGATCTTCTCAATGTAGGCGGCCCGCTCCGGGTTGTCCAGCTGCAGGTCCACGCCGGTGATCTTCCAGTTGTTGTCCACCACGGGCTCCAGGGGGTCGTGCTCGGCCAGGTAGGCCACCAGCATGTCGCGCACGGAAGCGGAGGACTCCCACTCCTTCTCGCCGGAGATGATGCCCTCGTTCTTCAGGCCGGTGTAGCGGTAGTCGTTGACGCACAGGGTGAGGACCTGGTCGTCGGTGAGGGGCCGGCCCTGGAAGGTCACGTTCTCAATCCGCTGCCCGGCGGGCTTGGACAGATTGACCTCGTAGTTCAGGCCGATGAAGTGGTCGTGGAGATAGCCGGCCTTGTCGGGATTAAAGGAGATGTTGATGTCCCCGGGCTTCCACTGGTTCCAGCACTCGGCGGCCCACTCCATGTAGGCCTTCATCTCCGCGCCGGTGACCTTCACGGTGTAGAGCACATTGGGGTACTTATAGATGTCGAACATGTTGCCGTAGTTCAGATCGCCCTTCTTCAGGTCGCTGGTGTCCTTGAACAGGGCCACGGCGGTCACGTCGGCGCCGGAGTTCTCCAGCTGGACGGTGCCGATGAGGTCGATGACGGCGGTGTCCTGCAGGCGGCCCTCGGGCAGGCCGTTGATCTCGTTGACGGGCTGGAAGTCTGCGGCGGCATGGCCCAGCACGTTGTCCTGAATGAAGGACACGGTCTTTTCCTGGGCTTCCTTGATGGCGGCCACGTCCCGCAGGCCCTGGTCGGGCTCCACGTCCTTCATGGAGACGGTCTCCACGGTGGCGGAGGTGATCTCCTTGTCGGCGTTGAGGGTCAGGTCATAGCGGACCACCTCGCCGGCGTTGTTCTTGGCCTCGCCCACGGGGATGGTGTCGTTGTTGATGTAGGTCGTATGGGTGTGGCCCATCTGGAGCACGTCCACCTCGGGGCACTTGTCCAGAATGGTCTTGGCGGCGTCGGAGCCGTCGGTGGAGTACTCGGCCTCCAGGCCCGCGTGGGCGGAGACCATGATCACGTCGGCCTGGTCGCCGATCTCCTCGATGCACTCGGCCACGGCGTCGGCCATGGGCTCAAAGGTCAGCTGGTCCACGCCCTGCTTGGTGCCGTCCCACCGGGGGATGTTGGGGGTGTCCACGCCGATGATGGCCACGTTCACGCCGCCCCGCTCCACGATGGTGTAGCCCGCGCCGGTGAAGTAGCTGCCGTCGGCGTTCTTGATGTTGGCGGCCAGGACGGGCATGTCGGCCTGGTCGATGATGGACTTGAGCTTGTCCACGCCGAAGTTGAACTCATGGTTGCCCAGAGTCCAGGCGTCGTACTTCATATAGTTGAGCGCGGCGGGGACAGGGTGGTTGGCGGTGTCCTTGGAGTAGAGGTCGTCGGTCATGATGGTGCCCTGGATGGTGTCGCCCGCGTCCACCAGAATGGTGTTGGGGTTCTCTGCCCGGACCTGGTTGACGTAGGTGGAGATGCGGGCCAGGCCGTCCCCGGTGCTCTCCTTCATGTCCTCATAGGAGTAACCCCAGATGTTGCCGTGGGTGTCTGAGGTGCCGATGATGGTGATGTGGGTTTCTCCCGTGCCGGCGGCCAGTGCCGCGGGCACCAGGGAGGCCAGCATGGCTGCGGACAGCAGCCCGGCCAGCAGGGTACGGATACCGCTCCTTCGCTGTTTCATTTCTATCGCTCCTTCACTTCATTCTGTTTCAGGTCCAGCGGCCTGCTCGCCTTCATTGTAGACGCTTTACACAATTACCGCAATGGACATATGGGTGTTTCTGTGCGAAATTTACGGCGCATCCCCTGAAAGAGCACAGGGGACACGCCGTGCAAAAACGAGCTGGGCGTCAGGCCGCCGGAGCGGGCGCAGCGCTTTAAAATGGGCGGAACAGAGAAGAGAAAGGACGGGGAACGACCAGCATAGCTGGCGGAGGGCGCGAATACGCTTTCTGAATGTTCCCAAGCAGTTAATCCGGTGTGATCCAGTATTCTCCAATAAAAGTATCGGCTGCTGCGCCATCATTCTTCAAAGCCAAGTTCATTGGGTGCGAAGCGCACACCGTAAAGTAGATGTTTGAAAAAGAACAAAAGCTGATGCACGGAGGAGTGAGCCAGTAATATTGGTGATTGGAGGCTGAATAATATCCGAGCGTACCAGAACCGCCGCCCAAAGAACCACTTACATAGATACGACAGGGCCCGCTGCTTACGTCCAGGCTGGTTGTCCCTTTTGTATACTCCCCCGATGCCAGGGACCAGCTGGCTCCATACCTTGTTGCAGACAGCGGAAGGGGGCTGGACAGTTCGTTGGTCAGATACATGGTGATCGTGAGCGATCCGCTCTTATCAGCATATTCATAGGTGGTTTCATTTGTTTTTTGAGGTGTAAGATACACCTCATCGGCCTCTTCTGCAAGTATAACATCCTGACTTGTACCGGGATCCCATACTTTTTGTACCTCTGTATACCCGCCATTTCCTGTGGGATAGAGATAGCATTCCTTCATGCCGGGCGATGGAGTCTGGGGGCCTATGCCGGGATCCATGATTAAAGTATAATCCTCGTCCTCTTCTGTCTCCTGAACGGTATTGAGAGCAAGTGCCTGAACTGTTGCAGCAAGTATTAAAATGACACCCAGCGCCAACAAGGATATTCGTTTCCGTTTGGAGAGTTTCATATCTGCGCACCTCATTATAACGGAAATATCATTTTATTCTTTTGCCTACTACGATGCAGGGCAGCCCATTGGAATCACCTCTAAAAACATTCTCTTCATTATTAGTATAAAATAAATGGTTCTGCCCGTCAAATGTTTTTGTTTGTTTTAAACAAAACATATCTATATAATATTAAAAAATTTATGAATAAATGTTTGGGCTTTTTGCGCCGTTCTCGCCATTGACAGTGCAGCAAGAAAGCGGCTATACTAAAAATCCAGATGAAAGATAAGAAAGGAAGAATCGTTTTGTCCTCCAAGCGTCAAGGCAGGCGGGGCTATCTCCGCATTTTTGCCTCCTACTACCGCCCCCACTGGAAGCTCTTCGCCCTGGACATGGTGTGCGCCCTGTTCATCTGCATCGTGGACCTGGCCTTCCCCTACTTCTCCCGGCTGGCCATGAAGGACCTGCTGCCGGAGAAGCTGTTCGGGACCTTCTTTGCCGTTATGGCCGTGCTGGCGGCGGCCTATGTGCTCAAGGGCGTGTTCTACTACATTGTCACCTATTGGGGCCATCTGCTGGGCGTGCGGATGGAGGCGGATATCCGCCGGGATCTGTTCGCCCACATGCAGGACCTGTCCTTCTCCTTCTACGACAAAAACCGCACCGGCCAGCTCATGAGCCGGGTCACCGGCGACCTCTTTGAGATCACCGAGCTGGCCCACCACGGCCCTGAGGACCTGTTTATCTCCACCGTCACCCTGGTGGGCGCCTTCTGCATCATGCTCACCATCCGGTGGGAGCTGGCCCTCATCGTCTTCGCGGTGGTGCCCCTCTTCGCCCTGTTCACCATCTTCCAGCGCAAGCGGATGATGCGCTGCTCCACCGAGGTAAAGCAGCGCCTGGCGGGCATCAACGGGGAGGTGGAGTCCTCCATCTCCGGCATGCGCACCGCCAAGGCCTTTGCCAACGAGGCCGCCGAGAGCGCCAAGTTCGCCGCCGCCAACGACCAGTTCCGCAACGCCAAGCGGGGCTACTACAAGGCCATGGCCACCTACCAGTCCGGCCTGGAGCTGGCCATGGGCATGATGAGCGTGCTGGTCATCGCCTTCGGCGGCATGCTCATCATGCAGGGGAAGATGGACCTGGCCGACCTGACCGCCTTCTCCCTCTACGTCACCACCTTCATCACCCCCATCCGCAAGCTCTCCGCCTTTGTGGAGCAGTTCATGCAGGGCATGGCGGGCTTCAAGCGCTTTGTGGAGCTGATGGAGGTGGAGCCTGAGATTCAGGATGCCCCCAACGCCGCCGACCTGACCGGCGTGAAGGGGGACATTCTGGTGGACGACGTGACCTTCCGGTACGAGTCCTCCCCCGAGCCGGTGCTCTCCCATGTGACCCTCCACGTCCGCCCCGGCGAGACGGTGGCGGTGGTGGGCCCCTCCGGCGGCGGCAAATCCACCCTGTGCCAGCTCATCCCCCGGTTCTACGACGTGACCGAGGGCCGCATCCTGGTGGACGGCCACGACGTGCGCACCCTGAAGCAGCGCTCCCTGCGGGAGAACATCGGCATTGTCCAGCAGGATGTGTTCCTCTTCGCGGGCACCATCTACGACAACATCCGCTACGGACGCCCCGACGCCACTGACGCCGAGATTGTGGCGGCGGCCAGGCTGGCGGAGATTTACGACGACATCATGGACATGCCCGACGGCTTCCAGACCCAGGTGGGCGAGCGGGGCGTCATGCTGTCCGGCGGACAGAAGCAGCGGGTGTCCATCGCCCGCATCTTTCTGAAAAACCCGCCCATCCTCATCCTGGACGAGGCCACCTCCGCCCTGGACTCCGTCACCGAGGACCATATCCAGTCCGCCTTTGACGCCCTGGCGGAGGGCCGCACCACCCTGATCATCGCCCACCGGCTCTCCACCATCCGCTCCGCCTCCCGCATCATCGTCATCGACGGCGCGGGTATTCAGGAGGAGGGCACCCATGAGGAGCTGCTGGCCGCCGGCGGGGAGTACGCCCGGCTTTGGAACGCCCAGAAGGGCGGCCGGGATGGCTGAGTTTTCCACTGCGGAGGTGTATGCTGTGCAGAAAATCAAATCCATCGCGGCCCTGCTGCTGGCCCTGCTGCTGCTGGCCGGCTGCGGAGTCGAACCGGCCGCAGGCGGCTTTGCCGGCGTGGGGGGACGGCCCCGTGAACTCACCGAGGATGAGCGCGCCGGCGCCAGGGCCATGGTGGACGCCCAGCTGGGCCTGCTGTCCGGCCAGGTGACCGAGGAGGAGTATGCCGCCTGCCTGGACCTGATGGAGCAGCTCTGGCCCCTCCGGCAGGAGCGGCTGGAGGCGGACCGGTGGGAAAAATCCACCCGGGAGCAGCGGCTTGTGGATAAGCTCAACGACCTCTACGAGGAGTACACCATCCGCTACATCGGCGACGGCGGCACCTGGGGGTACGGTAATCCGGAGGAGCGGACCCTGGCCGCCTTTGACATCACCTCCGGCGGAGAGATTGTGCGCAGTCAGGCGCTGCCCGGCAAGGACACCGGAGACTATACTGAGGCGGATTACCAGGCCCTGTGGGACCAGATGACCGCCATGCTCCCGGCGGACGCCTGGGAGGACTTTACCCGCTTCATCGTGTTCACCGACGGGGAGTACGAGACCCTGGCCTACGTCCAGCAGGCGGATGATAAGGGAAAGAAGTGGGAGATCGCCGTGGACCCGGCGGACGCCGGGGACGGGCAGATGTTTGTGGAGACCGTGCTCCATGAGTACAGCCACTACCTGACCCTCAACGGCGGGCAGGTGAAGTACACTGCCCGGCAGACCGCCTCCACCTACAACGAGGAGGGGATGGTGACCCGGGACGGCTCCTATCTGGACGACTTCTACCAGCGGTTCTGGGCCGATTACCTGGATGACCGCCTCGCCGACATGGACACCTATAACTTCTTCCTCCGCCATGAGGACGACTTTGTCACCGACTACGCCTCCAGCAGTCCCTCGGAGGACATTGCCGAGAGCTTTACCTACTTTGTCCTCCAGGACGGGCCCCGGCCGGGGGATGCGGTGTGGGAGCAGAAGCTGAACTTCTTCTTCGACTACCCTGAGATGACCGCCCTCCGGCAGGAGATCCGCGCCTGCCTGGGCCTCTCCTGACAGAAAGAATCCCCTGCAAGCCGCCGGGTGCGGCTTGCAGGGGATTCTTTTGCCTATGTTAATACCGGTTCACCCAGCCCGAGATGAGCAGGGTGGGCACCAGCCACATGACCATGAAGATCAGCAGGTTGGCGGGGGAGAGGGAGCTGTAGGACTGCACAAAGGTGAGGTAGAAGGCCAGCAGCACGCCGATGGCCGAGCCTACGGAGGCCAGGGCCGCGCTGCCCCGCACCGCCTGCCGCAGCCTGCGGCCGCCCACCACCGCCTCGGAGAAGGGGCCCAGCCCCTCCCGGCAGAGGACGGCGGACAGGGTGTCGCTGTGCTCCTGGTCGGGGTCGGACAGCTCGGTCCGCCGCACCATCTCGGGGAACTCCATCTTCTCCACCGGCAGCTTGAACCGCTGGCGGAGCATGGCGGGAATCAGGTTGAAGTCCCGGGTGCACAGCACAGGGCCGATTTTGTTGCGGATGAGGGCGGTGAGGGCGGGCCGCACCGCGCCGTGGAGGTTGTAGTTCAGGGCGAACAGCCCGGCCAGCTCCCCGTCAATGGCGCAGAACACCGCGTTTTTCACGTTGAGCCCCTGGGGCAGGGCCACCTCCATCAGGTGCATGAAGGCCGCCGAGCCCACCAGAATCTGCTCACCCCGGATGCCGGCGGCCAGACCGCCCTCACACCGCTCAAAGGCGGAGCAGCGGCGGTAGATGGCCCCCTGGGAGCGGAGCAGGTCGTGGAAAATCTTGTCCAGGCCGCTGCCCGAATCCCGGATGAGGGTGGCGGTGACGGCCACCACCTTCTCCACCGAGAAATTGCCGAAGATTTTGATGCCGTTAAGTGCCACCGAGCCGGGAGGGAAGAGGTCGGTGTCGGTGAGAAGAATCCCAGCGCCGGTGCCGCCGGCCACGCCGTCCCAGCCGGCGATGGCGGCGCCCACGCCGGACAGACGGCGGCACAGGCTGTTCCAGGGCATCCCGAAGCACAGCGCCGCCGAGAAGGAGGCCCCTGCGGTGAGGGTGGCGGACAGGCACCAGAGGAGCAGCTCCGGCCGCTGCCGGCCCAGAGAGGAGAGGAGGGAGAAGAGGAAGGCGGCGATAAAAATCAGGGGGGCGGCCACCCGGAAGATCCGCTGGGCGCCGTCCGCGGCCTGGATCTGGCTGCCGAAGCCCGCCGGGTCCCCCGACCACTTGGCGTAGGCCTCCCGGCCGTTCCACTTGCCCGGGTCCAGAGTGACCAGATAGGGCTCATGGGCCGAGGCGGCGGTGCGGCAGGCGCTGCGCTGGCCCTGCCGCTTGAGCACCGTGCCCCACATGGTCAGGCCCAGGGCCAGGGCGGACACGGCGCAGTAGGGCAGCTGTCCCTCCCGTCCCCCCAGGGATATCATGGTCAGGGCGTCGGCCAGGGTGGCGATGCAGGAGAAGGACACCAGGGTGTCCATCCCCATCTGAAGCCGCAGCAGCTGGAGCAGGCCCCGCAGCAGCACATCAATGCCCAGCAGCATGGCGCCCCCCAGCAGACCCGCCAGGGTGTACACCTGGAGCGCATAGGAGCCGGAGAGCATCCCGGGCAGGGGCATGCGGAAGAAGGGGGCCAGGGTGAGGTAGATCAGAGGCAGGGACAGCAGCAGCACCATGGCCGTGCGCATCCGCAGGAACTTGAGGCCCCGGCCGTACCGCTTGAACAGCTCCGCCGGGGGGATGTCCGGCGCCGGGGGGATCACCCGCCGGGGCGGGCGGATGCGGAAGGGGGGGCGCTCCTCCTCCCGGTCCACGCCGGGGAGATACTTCTCCGCCCGGCGGACCTCCTCGTCGTCCTCAATGCCCTCCTCTTCAAACATATGCCCGGCGTACTCGTCCGCCTTCCGGCGCAGGGCGTCCAGGCGGGCGGAGAAAAAGGCCCCGGGAGACTCGGCCTGTGGCTCAGCGCTGTCCTCCGTGCCGTCCTCCGGGAAAGCGCCGTTTTCATCAGCGTCCGTCTCCGCTTCTTCCGGCGGCCCCTCTTCGGGTGCAGCCCTGTCGGAAAAACGGACTGGCCCTTCCGCTTCGCCATCCTCCCCGGGCGGCGGGAGGGGGCGGCCCTTCCCGCCGGGAAAGCGCACCACATTGCCGCCCGTTCCCTTCCGCATGCCGGACCGGTGCCCGGGGGGCAGGTCCTTTTGGGGGATGACAGGCAGGGGGATGGTGTCGTCGTCCAGCCCGCTCTCACGGCGGTCCCGGTACTCGGCCAGAATCTCCTCCAGGGTGAACTCCGGCGCGGGGCCGCCATGTCTATTCAGTTCGTCGTCCCGATCCTTCGGCATAGGGCCTTCGTCCTTTTTCTGGGGTGTGGTTTTTTAACACGCCGGGCGGAGGCTTACAGCCCCCGCTGGCGCACCGCCTCGTACAGCAGAATGGCTGCCGCGGCGCTGGCGTTGAGGGAATTGAGTTTGCCCTTCATGGGAATGCTGACCTTGAAGTCGCACTGCTGGGAAACCAGACGGCCCATGCCGTCCCCCTCGCTGCCGATGACAATGGCGGCGGGGCCCTTCAGGTCGGCGTCGTAGAGGGAAGTGTCCCCGTCGGCGGCGGTTCCGAAAATCCACAGGCCCTCGTCCTTCAGCTCCTTGAGGAGCGCGGTCAGGTTGGGAACCCGGGCCACCGGCACGTAGGACACCGCCCCCGCCGAGGTCTTGGCCACCACGGCGGTGAGCCCGGCGGAGCGGCGCTTGGGGATGATGACCCCGTGGGCGCCGGCGCACTCGGCGGTGCGGATGACCGCGCCCAGGTTGTGGGGGTCGCTCAGCTCGTCGCACACCACAATGAGAGGGGGCTCCCCCTTCTCCCGGGCGGCGTTGAGGATGTCGTCCACAGCGGCGTACTCCCGCACGGCGGCCATGGCGATGACGCCCTGGTGGGCGTGGGTACGGCTCATGCCGTCCAGCTTCCGCCGGTCGGCCTCCACCACCACAATGCCCTTCTCCCGGGCCGAGGAGGCGATATGGCCCAGCGTGGCGTCGGTCTCGCCCCTGGCCAGGAAAATCTTGTCGATGGGCGTGCCCGCCCGGAGGGCCTCCATGACCGCGTTGCGGCCCTCAATCATGCCGTCGGCCTCGGCCTCCGGCGCTCTTCTGCGATCCTTCTGCTCTCGCATGGCATGTCCAGCCTTTCTGTTGAGTCCATAATAAAATACAGTATAGCACATTCCCCTGTGGAGAAAAAGATAAAAATCCCCGCCGGACAAAAAATCCACCGGACATGCGTGGGACGCGCTTTTTGTAAAATTGCGCCACTTCATAGAAAGTTTACAGCTTTCCGCCGGCGGCTTCCTTGTAATTCATAGTTGTGTGTGGTACAATGACACACAGTTTCAATATAGAAATATCCCGTTTTCCGCCCATATGGGCGGGGGAGTCAGAAAACAAGGAGGGCAATGTGTTGAAGCCCGATAATCAGAAACGCAACAACCAGAACGGAGGGGGACCCAACAACAAGAAAAATTTTGTGGGCCTCATCTCCATCATCCTCTGGGCTCTGATCCTTACGCTGCTGCTTCAGTCCGCCTTCTCCCTCTTCGAGGGTTCGGACCACATTGAGATCCCCTACTCCACCTTCCGGGAGTGGGTGCGGCAGGACTATGTAGAGAGTGTGGACGTCCAGAGCAATCAGCTGATCATTGAGCTGAAGGACGGCCTGGGCGCCGTCCAGAAGAGCAAGGACGAGGATGTGACCGTCATTGACCTGACCACCGGAGAGGCCCCGGCGGAGGACTGGACGCCTCCCCAGGCCGGCGAGAGTCAGAGCCAGAGCGGAAACCAGCTCCAGCAGTCCGGCGGCCTGGCGCTGCTGACCCAGCGGAGCGGCGCCTACACCACCGCGGTCACCGCGCCGCCCTTTAACGACTTCTCCATCATCGACCTGCTGGATGAGCACGGCGTGGAGTACGGCACCGCCGTGGTCAGCAGCAGCACCGTCATTCTCAGCGCGCTGGTGCAGATGGTCCTGCCCTTTGTCATCATGGTGGTGGCCATGGTGCTCCTCTTCCGCTTCATGTCCAGCAAGATGGGCGGCGGCGGTCTGGGGGGCGTGGGCAAGGCCAACGCCAAGGTGTATGTGGAGAAAAAGACCGGCGTCACCTTCAAGGACGTGGCCGGTCAGGACGAGGCCAAGGAGAGTCTGGTGGAGATCATCGACTTCCTCCACAATCCCCAGAAGTACACCGAGATCGGCGCCAAGCTGCCCAAGGGCGCCCTGCTGGTGGGCCCGCCCGGCACCGGTAAGACCCTGCTGGCCAAGGCCGTGGCGGGCGAGGCCAACGTGCCCTTCTTCTCCATCTCCGGCTCCGACTTTGTGGAGATGTACGTGGGCGTGGGCGCCAGCCGGGTCCGCGACCTGTTCAAGGAGGCCAACAAGATGGCCCCCTGTATCGTGTTCATCGACGAGATCGACACCATCGGCAAGAGCCGCAACGACCGCTTCTCCGGCGGCAACGACGAGCGGGAGCAGACCCTCAACCAGCTGCTGGCCGAGATGGACGGCTTTGACCCCACCAAGGGCGTCATCCTTCTGGCCGCCACCAACCGGCCCGAGGTCCTGGACCAGGCCCTGCTCCGCCCCGGCCGGTTTGACCGGCGCATCATCGTGGACCGGCCCAACCTGGCCGGCCGTCTGGCCACCCTCCAGGTCCACACCCGCAACATCCGCCTGAGCGACGACGTGGATCTGAAGAAAATCGCCATCGCCACCGCGGGCACCGTGGGCGCCGACCTGGCCAACCTGGTCAACGAGGCCGCCCTCCGGGCCGTCCGCATGGGCCGCAAGGCGGTCAACCAGCAGGACCTGCTCACCGCCTTTGAGCTGGTCATCGCCGGCACCGAGAAAAAGGGCAGCGTGCTCACCGAGTTTGAGAAGAAGCTGGTGGCCTACCACGAGGTGGGCCACGCCATGGTGGCCTACAAGCAGAAGAACTCCGAGCCGGTGCAGAAGATCACCATCGTACCCCACACCCAGGGCGCCCTGGGCTACACCCTCCTCATGCCCGAGGAGGACAAGACAGAGCTGCGCACCCGGGAGGAGCTGCTGGCCAAGATCACCGTGTCCATGGGCGGCCGTGCCGCCGAGCAGGTGGTGCTGAACACCATGACCAACGGCGCGTCCCAGGACATCCAGGACGCCACCAGCGTGGCCCGCAGCATGGTCACCCTCTACGGCATGAGCGACCGCTTCGGCATGATGGGCCTGGCCTCCCGCCGCAGCCAGTATCTGGACGGCGGGTACGGCATGGACTGCGCCCAGAACACCGCCGCCGACGTGGACGCCGCTGTCCACGACATTCTGGAGGCGTGCTACCGCCAGGCCGTCCAGGTCATCCGGGACAACCGGGAGGACATGGACAAGGTGGTGGCCTACCTGCTGGAGAAGGAGACCATCACGGGCGCGGAGATGATCGCCATTCTGGAGGGCCGGGACCCCGCCCAGGCGGACAATTATGCCGCCATGCTGGCCCGGGAAGAGGCCCGCCGCGCCGCCAGGGAGGTCAAGACCCCCGATGTGATTCCCATGCCGGGCTCCACGGAGGACAGTGCCGCCGGGGACGGCGAGATTCCCCCCGAGGGCAAGCCCCGCTCCAATGGGGACGGGGAGCTGCCCCACTGATACCGTATGATTCAGAGGCCGGGCCTGTTGGTCCGGTCTCTGTCCGTTTCCGGGGGCGTACCTCAAGCCTTCCCCTGGGGGAAGGTGGCATTTGCGAAGCAAATGACGGATGAGGAGAAGGCCCTCAGTATGCACGCAACTTGCGAGGACGACGCGGCGGTGGTGTCCAATCACCCGCCAAACTTAAAAGCTGCTGCCTGCCGGTTCGGTGCCCTGTGTACCGTTACTGCCACGCCCGGGCAGCGTTACCCGCCCAGACTTGTGAGCAGCTCCAATTAACCACATTTCTCAATGCCGCACGGAGTTCCCGCACCGCGCTTCAGACGTTCCTCTGCGGGCTCTGCATGTGCACAGCGGAGATTCCCTGTTTACCTTCCCGCCGGTTTCATGTACAATATAGGATACCGATTTGGACAAGCTTTTCTGGAGGTGATTGCATGGCGGCAAATCTCTTCCTCCCCGGCGGCGTGGTGGCCATGCCCGCCGAGGCGGCGGACCGGCTCATCGCGTCGGGCAGCGGAGACGCGGCCCTGCTCTACCTCTGGCTGCTGAGAAAGAACGGCGCCGCGACCCTGGAGGAGGCGGGGAGCGCCCTCCGGTGGGACGGCGGGCGGCTCACCGCCGCCTGGGACGTGCTCTCCGGCAGGGGCCTGGCCCCCGCCATGCCCCAGGCTTCCCCGCCCCGGCCGGAGCAGGAGGAGCCGCCGGAGTACACCGCCGAGGACATTGCCCGGGAGCTGGAGGACCAGAATTCCACCTTCCCCGCCCTGGTGGGGGAGGTCCAGCGGCGGCTGGGCAAGATCCTCTCCACCGCCGATTTAAAGACCCTCTACACCCTCTACGATTTTCTGGCCCTGCCGGCGGAGGTGATCTGCCTGCTGGTGAGCTGGTGCGTGGAGGAGATGGAGCGGAAATACGGCCCCGGCCGCAAGCCCCGCATGAGCCAGATCCGCAAGGAGGCCTTCGTGTGGCGGCGCCTGGGGGTGGACACCGATGAAGCCGCCGACGCCTACATCAAGCGGCAGGCCGAGCTGCGCACCCGGGAGGGCCAGGTGCTCTCCCTGCTGGGCGTCACCGGCCGTCCGGCGGTGGACGGGGAGCGGAAGTACATCGCCGCCTGGACCGACATGGGCTTTGGAGACGAGGCCATCCGCCTGGCCTACGAGCGGACGGTGCTGAAAAAGCAGACCATGAGCTGGCCCTACATGAACTCCATCCTCCGCTCCTGGCACCAGAAGGGGCTCCACACCAGAGCGGAGATTGAGGCCGGGGACGCGGCACCCGTGCGTACCCCCGCCGCCGCGCCCAGCGCCCCGGCCCCCGCCGGGCCGGGGGCCGACCGGGACGCGGGCCACATGACAAGCGACATCCAGTGGATGAAGGACTTTCTGGCCCGCCAGAAGTCGGAACAGGGAGGAAACTGAGCCATGGCCTATGAACAGAATGTGCTCCGCCGGGCCGCCGAGCGGCTGGAGGACCAGCGCCGCCGCCGGGAGGAGGCGCAGAACGCCCGGCGGCGGGAGATTTACGCCGCAATCCCCCGGGTGGCCGAGATCGACCGGCAGCTGCGCCGCACCATTGTGGACATTATCGCCGCGTCCCTCCGGCAGGGAAACGATCCGGTGCCCGCTATCGGGGTGATCCGGGATAAGAACCTGGACCTCCAGGCCGAGCGGGCTGAGCTGCTGGTGGCCCACGGCTACCCTGCCGACGCCCTGGACGACAAGCCCGCCTGCCCCAAGTGTAACGACACCGGCTGGCGTGGTGCGGTGATGTGCCAGTGCCTGAAGGACCTGTGCGCCCAGGAGCAGATTAAGGAGCTGTCCAAGCTGCTGGACCTGGGGGAGCAGTCCTTCGACACCTTCTCCCTGGACATGTACTCCCCCTCCCCATGGCGGGGCAGCGGCATCTCCCCCCGGGAGAACATGGAGATGGTCTACGAAATCTGCCTCAACTACGCCCAGAAGTTCGGCCGCTTCTACTTCAACAACCTGTTTCTGTCCGGCGCGCCCGGGCTGGGCAAAACCTTCCTGTCCGCCTGCATCGCCCGCACCGTGTCGGAGAACGGTTTTTCCGTGGTGTACGACACGGCGGTGAACATCTTCTCCCGGTTTGAGGACAAGAAGTTCTCCCGGGACGCGGACGACACCCGGGAGGCCCGGGACGAGACCCGGCGCTACCTGTCCTGCGACCTGCTGATTCTGGACGACCTGGGCAGCGAGATGACCACCCCCTTTGTCCAGTCCGCCCTGTACACCCTCATCAACAGCCGCCTCACCGCCGACCGGCGGACCGTCATCTCCTCCAACCTGTCCATGGAGGATGTGCGGCGGCGGTACGCCCCACAGATCGCCTCCCGGCTGGAGGGAGAATACCGGGTGCTTCCCTTCTTTGGGGAGGACATCCGCCTGCTGCGCAAGCAGAGAAGCTGACAATCGACCGCGTTCCTGCAGAACTTCTGCCGGAGCGCGGTTTTTGTTTTTTGATTGGTTGACATATGTAGACCGATATGATACATTGGGTTTACAAGAGTAGACCAAAAAGGAGGAAGGCATATGGAGCGGGTGAATCTGTCCGCCGGAGAGTGGCGGGTGATGGAGGAGCTCTGGAAGGCGCCGGCCACCCTGATGGAGCTGGTGCGGGCCCTGGGTGAGAGCGCCGGATGGGCCAAGAGCACCGTGTCCACGGTGGTGCGCCGGATGGAGGATAAGGGGCTCATCCGGGCGGAGCAGGAGGGACGGGCCAAGGTGTTCTACCCGGCCATCGCCCGGGAGGAGGCCGCCGTGGCGGAGACCGAGTCCCTGCTCTCCCGGGTGTACCACGGCAGCGTGGGCCTTATGGTGAGCACCCTGCTGCAAAACCGCCGTATCTCCAAGGAGGAACTGAAGGAGCTTCAGGCCCTGTTGGATCAGGGAAAGGAGGAGCAGACATGACGGAAATTCTGGTGACCTCGTCTGTGCTCATCGTGGTCATCGCCCTGCTGCGGCTGGCGCTGCGGGGGAAAATCAGCCAGCGGGTACAGTACGCCCTGTGGCTGCTGGTGGCAATCCGGCTGCTGGTGCCGGTGAGCTTTGTGACCAGCCCGGTGAGCGTGATGAACGCGGTGGAGCCGGTGACGGAGACCATCTATATCAACCGTACAGAGCAGCAGTTCCCCGCCGGGACAGGGCAAATCCAGAACGTCACCGGAGGGAACGCCACGCCCCAGACCGGCAAGGTAACCACGCCGTCCCGGCCCCAGACCGGGGAGACGGCCCAGATTCAGCCCACGGAGCCGGGTGTTGAACTGGGAACAGTCCTCCGCTGGGTGTGGCTGGCGGGCGCGGTCGTGGTGGGCTGCTGGTTTCTGCTGAGCAATCTGGTGTTCCGGCGCAGGCTGGTGCGCTCTGCCCGGCCTCTGGCCGGTGCGGACTGTCCCCTGCCGGTGTATGTGTCCGCCGGCGCGCCCTCCCCCTGCCTGTCCGGACTGGTGCGACCCGGTATCTATCTGACCCCGGACTGCCCCACCGAGGGCCCCGGACTAAAGCACATTCTGGCCCACGAGCTGACCCACCGCCGACAGGGCGACCAGTTCTGGGCCCTGGTGCGGTGTCTCTGCCTGGCCCTCTACTGGTTTAATCCCCTGGTGTGGCTGGCGGCGGCCCTGTCCCGGCGGGACTGTGAGCTGTCCTGTGACGAGGGGGCCATCAAGCTGCTGGGTGAGGGGGAGCGGACGGCCTACGGCCGCACCCTGCTGTCCCTGGTGACCACCGGCTCCAACCCCGCCGAGCTGCTGCGGACAGCCACCACCATGTCCTCGGGAGCCAGAGGGCTGCGGGAGCGGATTGCCCTCATTGCAAGGAAGCCCAAGCGGGCTGCGGGGGTGCTGGTGATTGCGCTGGCTATTGTGGCCGTGGCGGTGGGGTGCACCTTCACCGGCGCACAGCCCCAGGAGACCCCCGAGCCCTCTCCCACCGGAGAGATTCAGAGTCCCAGCCCGTCCCCCACGGAGACGGGGGAGCCGGACAACTCCGCCGTGCTGGTGGACGATTTCAGCTACACCGGCATCCACCGGGACGTGACCTACTACCCCGACGCCCCCACCGACGGCTCGGAATTTGACGAGAGCACCGCACGTACCTATACCATCGTCCTCTGCCAGCCCGTGACCCAGGGTGAGGGGGGCATCTGGTGCGTGGAGCGGTGGTATGATGACCAGGGGGAGCGGCACTTTGTCCTGCCCGACACCGACCTGCCCGCCGAGGAGTTCTACGTCCAGTGTCAGGCCCAGGCCGACGCGACGGGCAGCACCGGCAGCCCCTGGGCCGACCTGGACCCCAACTGGGCCCTGAGCGATTTTGTGGAGCGGACCTTTTTGGCGGACGCCGCCCCGGAGGGGGACGGCAGCGAGCCCCAGTCCGTCGGCTTCACCTACCGGATGGGCGAGGACTACCTGGCCGACCGGAGAGGAAGCCGGGAGACCGGCACCCGGCCCGCCGCTTCCACAGACCTTGAGCAGGCGATGGAGAAGCTGTTTCCAGATGGCAGCACCATTGTCCTGACGCTGGAGCGCCGCAGCGGCGGCGAAAATACGCGCAAGACCGTGACGGCCGACCCCGATCGCCTTGCAATCAGCCTGGATTGGCTGGACTGGAGCTATGCCGGCGCTCCGGCGGAAGAGCCGGAGTGCGACGCGGCTATCTATATCTGTGGAACCGGCGAACCGAGCAGCAGCGGGGATTACCTGAAGTTCTACGTGGGCAGCGGCCTGGTCCGCCGGCACACCGGCGGCACGGATATCTGGTATTACGCCCAGTCCGGCGGCCAGGAGTACGACGCGGGCGCGCAGGCCCGGAGCTGGTACGACAGCGCCGAGTACGAGGCGGCCCTTGCCTTTGCCGTCACGCCTGAGATGCTGGAGGAGGCCAGAGCGCAATACGACATTTCTCCGGTGGATGACGACCCGGCCCATAAGGACTTCGCCCTGGTGGCCTGGGTGTGGAGCGAGCAGCTGGCGGAGAACCTGCGGAATCTGGAGCCGGACAGCCAGTACGCGGTGCTGGACGCCCAGGTGTACAGCGCGGAGCTGCCCGGCCCCGATGACTACTACGCCCCTGAGCCGGGAGTAGGGGACAGCTTTGTCTTTATCCAGGAACTGGCCCTTCAGGTGCCCAACCTGTACACGGCACCCTATCAGGCGGGCAGCGGCCTCTGGGAGATTGAGGACGGCCCCTATACCGGCTGGTATGGTTGGGGGCTGTTCCGGGGCATGGAGAAGCAGGGGGACAACTGGGTGTGCACCGGCGGCTTCACCGGCTGAATCCAATAAAAGTGCTGAGGCCGCTGCATTTGAACTGAGTCCGAAAGGTTAGACAATATTTTGTGATAAACATGTTCAAGCAGCAAAAAGGGCTTGTTGTCTGTGAAGAGCAGGCGGCAAGCCCTTATGTTTGGTACTCCTTTTGGCATAGCATAACATCCCACTTGTTAGTCAGTATATCATACTGTCTAATTAAATGGAGTGCAGTTCACGTCACTTCATACCGGTATTTTGCCCGTTTGTCCCGGTTTTCACCCCCGATATGGCCCGCCGCACTTGTATTGAAAAGGGTTTTTTGATATGGAAGTCTGCACCGAAGGACCCAGAAAAGGTAAAATCGCTCAAACGACTGGGGCCCAATGGTTTGCGGAATTTTTTCACTTGTTTTTCAATCCGCAAATATGGGCTTTAATGCAGTAGAAAGTACTGATAAATCACCACAGCTGTTGCACTGCTGTTGCACAAAACAGTCGGCCAGACGATACAGCGAGACGCCGGAGCGGTAAAGCTCCGGCGTCTTGTTTTGCGTTTTGGGATGTTTAGCGGGCCGTTTTGGTGTACAATGGGAAAACAAACACTGTGCAGGAGGTCATCGCATGGCGGCAGAGACTGCGCGTATGTACGGCGCTGTGATGGGGCACATTGTGGGGGACGCGCTGGGGGTGCCGGTGGAATTTGTGCCCCGGGAGAAGCTGGCGGAGGCGCCCGTTGCCGGGATGCTGGAATACGGGACGCACCATGTCCCGCGCGGCACATGGTCGGATGACTCGTCCATGATGCTCTGCACCCTTGAAAGCCTGACTGAGACACAGCGCGTTGACCTGCCCGATCTGATGGCGCGTTTTTCCAGCTGGGCAAAGGAGGGCTATCTGACGCCCTATGGCCGCGCGTTTGGGGTTGGCCGCACCGTTCTGCGGGCGCTGGGAAAGTACTGGCGCGGGACAGAGCCCGCCGCCTGCGGCTGCACTGCGGAGCGGGACAGCGGAAACGGCTCGCTGATGCGGATTCTGCCGGTGGCCCTGTTCCTCGCAATGAGATATCCGGGCCTTGCAGAGGCGGAGAAGCTCGATGTTATCCACAGTGTTTCAGCGCTGACACACGCCCATCCCCGCCCCTGCACCGCCTGTGGAATTTTCTCTGTCGTCCTGTGGGAATTGCTTGGGACACCCAGCTGCGGAGCAATTCACGCCGGGCTGGAAAAAGCCGCTGCCTTTTACACTGGGCGTCCCGGGGCGGAGGCTTACAGCCGCCTGTTCTCCCCTGACTTCGCGGCACTCCCGGCAGCGCAGATAGAGAGCTCAGGCTATGCGCCGAGTACGCTGGAAGCGGCGATCTGGTGCGTCCTGACGTCGGACAGCTACCACTCCTGTGTGCTGAAGGCGGTAAATCTGGGCGGTGACGCCGACACCATTGCCGCTGTGGCAGGCAGCCTCGCGGGGGCGCTGTATGGACAGGAGTCCATTCCGCCGGAATGGGTGGAGGTGCTGGCCAGAAGAGATGAAATCGACGCGATGTGCGGTCGTTTCTTCGCCTGACCGGTGTGATCAGAATCTCGGTCAGTTCCTTATGTCTCTCCTCCAACTGCACGCCTTGACGTGCCAAGCGTGGCGCTTTATAATGGTATTAGAAGCCAGACCTGTTAAGCCCGCCGGGAATTGTACCCGCGCCGTCCCTGGCAGGTATGGCGCCGCTGTCCGGTTCTGTTAAGGCCGCTGGGAATTGTACCCATGCCTTCCCTGGCAGAACCGGCACCAAGAGCCGAGACCTGTTAAGCCGGCCGGGAATTGTACCCGTGCTTTCCCTGGCAGGTCTCGGCTCTTTTTGTGTCGTCGCAGCGCCACCACTGTGGAAATCAGAGCTCGTTCAAGAACTCCCAGATCTCCTCGTCCGTCGCCCCCAGTTCCCGCTCGTGCTGTACAATACTCTCCTCGTACTTGCTCCCCGCCACCAGCTCGTCCAGCGTCTTGCCGTCCTCGATAATCGGGGCTGTCCGTTTCTTCTGTCTACCGTCCTGCTCTTTCGGCGCGAAGTCCGGGCAATCGTTGTCCATCGCTTCGTCCGGTATCCACTTCGGGTATATTGCGCAGGTAAATGTCCCTTTGTGGTACTTCTTGCATTTCGGGCATTTCCCCATATTGTTCTTGGGGATTAAGTTGTCCAGTGCCATCCTCTGAGACCTCCTTGGCGCTTAATCCGCCGCGCTGCCCTGCTCCCTCTGCCTCCGCTTCTTCTCCTCGGCGCGTGCGACCATCTCGGCCACCATCTTCTTGACCTCGACCTCCCACGCCTCCTGTTCCTTCACCTTCTGCTCGTCCGGCTCGTAGTACGGGCAGGTCCCTACTGGCTTCTGTTTGGGTATCCAGTCCGGATATACCTCGCATGTGAACGGCTTCTCTGAGCTTTGTTTCCTGCACAGGTTGCACTGTGCCATTTCGTTCTTCGGAATAAATCCGTCCACCAGATCGTTTGATACCATATTCTATAACCTCCTGAGCGCCCTACGGGGCGCTTTTTTCGTCTCTTGGGTTATCCGCCTGTGGACTAGCCAAAAATTCTACGCTCTATAATTGCTCTGAATTCACCGTCGGAAATTTTACCTGCGGTGCGTTTCTCCAGTGCGATTTTTGCCTCCTCGCTCCAGTTCTTAAAGGCTCTAAGCTCTTTCGTTGTTGCAGTATGGTAAGGGTTGTGGATACGTTTGTGAAGGCGTTGGTATACCTTGCGGTACAGCTTGTACTCCGGGCTGCTGGATATCAAGTTATGAGCGCTTTTGCAGCGGTCAGAGCAATAGAGGGCCTTTGATGAGCCTGGGAGAAAATATTTTCCACAGTGGTGGCAGGATTTGACTACGATCCTGCGCTCCAATATTTGAAAGCACTCATGTAGGAACAGGCCGTAAAGGCTGTCAAAGTTGTACTGTATACCGGGGCAAACCTCTAAGCTGTCGCTCACTTCTGTATATAGCTGCATCTCACAATGGTATGCCAGCATCTCGCCCATGTCCTCAACAAAGAACTTTACCTCCGCGGATACCTTCTTATGGGAACCTGTGGGAATTATTACATCGTCCAAAAACCTTCGCAGAGTTTCCTCCTTGTCAGTAGTGAGAAAGTAGCTTTTGAACCGGGCGAGCTGTTCATCCGTATGGTCTGTTTCCTGGAACTTTACTCCCAAAAGCGTTTTGGTATTGAGATAATTAAGCACTGCATGTCCGATTTGGTTGCAGACCACGACATAAGGCCCTACTGTGGGGGTTGTATCGAGCCAAATTTCTTCTTGAAATGCAGCTCCTCCTGCTACGGAAAACCGTAGTTTATAGCTGGTTACCTTTTCGTCGTAAAAAATCATTCTCATAGCACCTTGCTTTCGACAACGATTTTATAATATATTGGATGTCGCTTGTGAATTTACTTCACATCGGTTTTTTAGTATAACTGTTGTAGATAGTTTAATCAGGATGAACACGATTGTCAAGAAAGGAAGTTGCATATGGAGGAACAGGAACAACGGAAGCACATAGGTAGTTGCCTTTCAGTGGGTGAACTAGCCAAGCGACTCGGGGTATCTCTCCCAACAGCGCATAAACTGGTTCACAGTACGGGATTTCCCTCCTTCCGAATCGGGCGGCGGGTATTGACACCCGAGGCAGAACTGGAGACCTGGCTGAAAAGGCAGATGGAAGAGAAGGAGGAAATTTGATGAGCACACCGCCTAGTGTACATGTGCGTGAACTCTGTCTCCGGAAACGGCGGCTGCTGGAAGAGCTGAACCGGAGGGACGGGGGATATACCGCGAGAATGATCGATATGGAGCCGGTCCTGTATAAGAAACTCGAAAACGTGGATCTTGAGCTGTCAGGTGGCTACTACCGCCGGAGCTTCAAGCTGTACGTCTGGCAGCTCTCCCCGAGCGGATATCCACAGTACATCCTGGAACGATACGAAATCCCATCATCCGATATCGCCAAAGCGGCGGACCGGCTGCTGGAAATCGAGAGGACGGTGTCGCGATGAGTACATACCAGAATCTCCCGGCAGACCTGCGAGAGAACGGAAAATTCTGTCTGTGGCGGTACGAGGAGCGCGACGGCAGGCAGGCAAAAGTCCCCCACAACCCCCGCACCGGCGAGCGGGCACGGGCGAATGACCCCGACACCTTCGACAACTTCTCCGCCGCCGAGCGGGTGCTGGAGCGCCGGAGAGGGCGGTTCCACGGGCTGGGTATCGGCCTGTTCGGTGATCTGGTCGGCGTGGACATTGACCACTGCATGGAGGAAGGCGGGGCGCTGTCTCCGCTGGCCCGGGACGTGGTGGAGCTCCTGGACAGCTTCGCCGAGCGATCGCCGAGCGGGACGGGGCTTCACATCCTGTGCCGCGCTCCGGGGTTCGCGTTTGACCCGGCGCATTACTACACGAAGCGCTCGGAAATCGGGCTGGAAATCTATGCGGCGGGACAGACGAGCCGGTACCTGACCGTCACCGGCGATGTGGTGCATGATGCGCCGATCCGGACCTGCCCGGAGGCCCTTCAGGAGTTGCTGGAGCGGTACATGCGGCGCGGCGGGAAGGCGGAAGGAAGCGGGGAAATCCTAGCAAATTACAAGGAATTAGCAAGGGCGGCGGGCGCAGATGACCACACGGGTAACACCTGGAGCGACACACCTGTGGACAACACCGCAGGGGCCGCTCAGGAGCGCGAGGAGGCCGCGCTGCTGGACGATGCCGAGGTCCTGGACCGGATGCTCCGCAGCGCGAAAGGGGCGGATATCGCGCAGCTGTGGGCCGGAGAGTGGGAAGAACTGGGCTTCAGCTCTCAGTCCGAGGCCGATATGGCTCTGTGCAACTATCTGGCGTTTTTTACCAATCGCGACGCCGAGCAGATGGACCGGCTTTTCAGGCAGAGCGGACTGATGCGGGACAAGTGGGACAGGTCTCAGTCCGGCAGCACCTACGGCGCCATGACCCTCCAGAGGGCGATCCGGGACTGCAAAACCACATGGAACCCGAATTTCAGAAGCGGGCAGGGCCTGACCGACGGTGTGGCCCGGGCTGTGGAGTTCCTGCGGAGCGTTGACGCGGCCCACAGCCGCGAGTACCGCCGGGACGACCTGGGCGCTGGGCAGCTGCTGGCGGACTTCCTGAAGCCGCTCTGCCGCCCTGTGCCGGAGCGCGGGGGCTGGTACGTCTACGATGGCCGCCGGTGGAAGCAGGACCTGGGCGGCGCAGCGGTTGCGGAGCACACGAAGGACCTGGCCCGGGCGCTGTCGGCCTATGCCGCCGAGATCGGCGACGATGAGGACCGGGACAAGCTGCTGGCCTGGGCCAGGCTGTGGACCAAGAGTCAAAGCAGACAGGCTTTTATCCGGGAGGCGTCCAGCTGCTGGCCCATCAGCCTGAGCGAGTTCGACCGGGACCCCTGGCTGCTGAACTGCCTAAACGGCACATTGGATCTCCGCACACGAGAGCTGAGACCCCATGACCCGGAGGACCGGATCACCATGCTGGCCAATGTGGAATACACCCCATCCGTCCGGTGCGAGCGGTGGGAGCGCTTTGTCCGGGAGGTTATGGAGCCCCAGGTGGGCGAGGTGGCGGAGAAGGAATCCGCAGGGGTGGAAAAGGCGGAGTACCTTCAGCGCGTCGCCGGGTATTGTCTCGGCGGAGGCACCAAGGAGGAGTGCATGTTCGTCCTGTACGGCCCGTCAACGCGGAACGGGAAGTCCACATTTCTGGGCGTGATGCAGGAATTGCTGGGAGACTACGCCAAAGCGGCGGCGCCCGAGACGGTGGCGAATATGGGCTTCCAGGACGGGACAAGGCCCTCCGGGGATGTAGCCCGGCTGGCCGGAGCGCGGCTGGTTGCGCTGTCGGAGTTTGCGGACGGAGCAAAGCTGGACGCGGCGCTGGTTAAAAGCCTGACCGGCAACGACACGATTGTGGCCCGGCATCTGTACGGGCAGCCCTTCGAGTTTGCGCCGTCGTTCAAACTCGTGGCCGGAACCAATCATCTGCCTGCCGTCGTAGACTCAAGCGTATTCGAGAGCCACCGTATTCGCGTTATCCGGTTCGACCGGCATTTCCATGAGGATGAGCAGGACAAGAACTTGAAAGCGGAACTGCGCCGCCCTGAACTGCACCCCATTTGTTAGACAGTATGATATACTGAAAATAACAAGTGGGGTGATTTATTATGCCGAAAGGAATACCAAACAAACGCTATACACC
>CAJFTA010000016.1 GCA_904419835.1 uncultured Pseudoflavonifractor sp.
TTCGAGGCGCATGTCCCCGAAAATGACGGATTTTCATTTGATTCCGTCATCTGCGGATGACGGAACTCTGCGAGGCTTCCCCTTCTGGGAGGTTTTTCGGCACGCTGGCGGGAGCCCCCGGCGCACACAGTGCCGGGGGCTCCCGATAGGACCAATCTTCAGCTTTTCCCATTGTCCAGCAGGGCGGCCTGCCTGGCCACCCGAGCCCGCATCAGGGCTGCAAAGGGCTCCGGTCCCAGCACCCGCACCACCGGGCCGAAGCCCAGCAGCCGGATGAGCACCTCGGCCTCGTCGTTCTGCTGATACCACAGCCGCACCGTACAGGCGCCGGTCTCCTCGTCGTACTCGCTCTGCTTCTCGTAGGAGGAGAACTCCAGCATGAACCGCTCCACGCCGTTACGCTCGCCGGAGACCCGCAGGAGCAGGGGCTGGGCGCAGCGGTGGCGGCGGCGCCACTCCGCCACGTTAAAGGCGCCGCCGTACCGCGCCTCAGAGGGGGAGAGGTCCGCAATCCGGCCCAGATTGAGGACATGGCACCCCTGGGCGGCGCCGTCCAGGAGCCTGACGGCGTAAATCCGAAACTTGTCGTCCCGGGGGGAGTACTCCAGCCGCATGGGCCGGTATTCCCCCGTGTGGAGGCCCGTTCTGGGGGAGCGGTAGGTGATGTGGAGCACGGTCCCCTCCTCCAGGGCGGCCAGAATAGCCTGGAACCGCCGCCGGTAGCCCGGGTCGGCATAGTCGTCCCCGTCCAGAAAGCGGTCGAAGTACACGATATCCTCCTGCCGGTACAGAGGCTCCACGCCGGACAGGGCCTCCTCCAGGTGGGCGAGCTGCCCGTCGGAGAGGAACAGCCGGAGACGGGGGTCGGACAGCAGGGCCTTCAGCCAGGCGCGCTCCAGGCGGGTCACCGGCAGGGCGGGGAGATGGTCCAGGCGGCTGTAAAACAGGCCGTCCCGATCCTCCAGCAGCGGCCAGTCCCGCCCGTTCAGCAGCTTGGGGATGAGCTGGATGACGCTCTCGCCGTAGCCCCGGCCCGCCGCCAGGGCCTCCGCCTGGGCGCGGGTCAGGGGGGCGCCGCGGAGAATCTCCGACACCACCGCGTAGTAGCAGCCGTAGACCTCGGAAAACAGCTCCATTACCCCTCACCTCCGTACATCTCCGCCAGGCGGCGGACATCCTCATAGAAGCGGTCAATGGCCGCCTGATTGTCCCCCTCCAGGGACACGATGCGACCGATGAAGGTCTTGACCCAGTTCATCATCTCGCTGGTGTCCCAGACGTACCGGGTGCAGCGCCACAGGCCGGGCCCCACCTGCTCCACCGTGCCGCCCCGGCTCTCCCGGCGCAGGCGCTGGATGATATAGTACTCCCTGACCTCGTCGGCCTCTACGGTCATGGAGAACCGCTCCAGCCGGGCCCGGCCGCGGAGCGACGAGCCCCAGCTGTGGGCCAGCCGCTCCTCCGCCAGCGCGCGGTATGCCCCGTCCTCCTCCTGACCGGGGCGGAGGGAGAGGGCCTTGATGTAGTCCAGCCGGAGGGAGGTGAAATTCCTCCGCTCGGGCAGCCAGGCCGCCAGATAGCGCCGCCCGGTCTGGACGCTGACCATAATTTTCACCGGCACAACCGTCATCACCCGCTCCAGGCCGCTGCGGCCGCTGACGTTGGTCACCTCCAGCCGGGCCTGGGCGCGGATGGCCTCCAGGGCGGTGAGCAGCATCTGGTCCTCCAGGGTGTGGACGATGAAGTGGTGCTTGAACCGTATGCGCCGGTCCTCCTCCGCGCCGCGGCTGGCGAGAAAGCTGCCCGCCACCGAGAGAGGGGCCGCCTCCCCGAAGAAGCACAGCAGCTCGGGCAGCCGGGCCGGGTCGGGGAAGAGGGCCTCCAGAGTGCAGGGGGACAGGGTGTAGTACAGAGCCCGGCCCTGCCGCTGCCCGTCCAGAATGCCCATCTCCCCGTACTCCTTCAGCTTGCGCCGGACGGTGGACAGCTCGAAGAGGACGCCGTACCGCTCCGCCAGGGCGTCGGTGACGGCCTCGGCGTGCCGGGGAAGGCCGTCGGACAGCAGGTCCAGCAGGCAGAAGTGGAGGGTGATGTCGTTGTCGGTAAAGCTCCTGGACTGCCAGGCCCGGTACAGCGGGTTATGCACCAGCTCCGCCGTGTCCATGGACAGGAACACCGCCTTGCCCTTGGCGCGGTACTCCCAGCGCAGGTTGTCCCCCAGCCAGCTCTCAATGCGGCGGCGCTCGTTGTCGTAGGTGCGGGCGCTCCTGCCGGCAAACTCCCGCCGGGTCTTGTAGCCAAAGACCAGAAAATCCCGCATGTACTCCCGCACCGATTCAAACCGCTTTACCAGCTCCCGATAGGCCATGCCGCCACCTCCTTTTCTGACAGTATACGGCAAAGCGGGAGACCTCGCAACTTTTTTGAGAGGAAAAACCAGCGGCCGCGGACTATGATAAGCACAGAAAAGGCGCCCACAGCAGTTCATCTGACTAGCTTGGGAAAAGCGGCCGGTTCATGGCCGGAATACGGCGCCTTGTCCGCAGAAAGGCACAGACAGCAATCCAATGGGGCTTTGTGGTTCAACTCCACAGCGTGCCTTGTCATCCACCCCAGCCGCCAGGGAGGTACCGCCATGCTGGAAGCATTGAAAAGAGAATCCATCCGCACCCGCACGGAGAATGGCGGGGCCGCCTGGTCCACCACCATGAGCGGCTGCCTGGACCTGTTCTCCACCGCGGGCGCCCTGCGGGGCGCGTCCCGGGAAGAGATTCGGGACCGCTTTCTCCGGGCCTGGGTCGAGGACCGGGACGCGGCGGTGAAAATCGCCTTCTTCGCCCGGGACATCCGGGGCGGCCTGGGGGAGCGGTATGTGTTCCGCACGATTCTGAAGGAGCTGGCCCGGCTGTCCCCCGAGACGGTGGCCAAAAACCTGGGGAACATCCCCGAGTACGGCCGCTGGGACGACCTGCTCACCCTCTTTGACACCCCCTGCCGGGACGCGGCCATCGCGTACATCAGAGCCCAGCTGGCCCGGGACACGGCGGCCCTGGAGTCCGGAGGGGGGAATGTCTCTCTCATGGCCAAGTGGCTCCCCTCGGTAAACGCCAGCAGCCCCGACACCCTGCTCTCTGCCAGGATCCTGGTGAAGGGCCTGGGCATGACCGAGGCCGCCTACCGCAAGACCCTCTCTGCCCTGCGCGCCAGAATCGCCATTCTGGAGAACAACCTGCGTGAGAGGGACTACACCTTTGACTACGCCAAGCAGCCCTCCAAGGCTATGCTCAAGTACCGCCAGGCCTTTCTCCGCAACGACGGCGAGCGCTACCAGGACTTCATGAGACAGGTCTGTGAGGGGAAGGCGGCCCTCCACACGGACACCCTCTACCCCTACGATGTGATCGCACCCGTTCTTGTGGGCAAGGTGATGTCCCAGACGGAGCGCCTTGCCCTGGACACCACCTGGAAGGCCCTGCCCGATTACACCGGCGGCGGCAACGCCCTTGTGGTGGCCGATGAATCGGGCTCCATGTACAGCGGGTATGTCAGACCTATCCCTGCCGCTGTGGCCCTGTCCCTGGCCATCTACTTTGCCCAGCGGAACACAGGGGCCTTCCGCAACCACTTCATCACCTTCTCCCGCAGCCCCAGGCTGGTGGAGATCAAGGGTGAGGACCTCTATGAGCAGGTGCATTACTGCGCAGGCTTCAATGAGTGTGCCAACACCAACCTCCAGGCGGTCTTTGACCTGCTCCTCCGCACTGCAGTGGAGAACCACATGAGCCAGGCGGATATACCCGACACCCTGTACGTCATCTCTGACATGGAGTTTGACGAGGGGACCGAGCGCGCGGACGTCACCGTCTTTGAGGGCGCCCGCCGGGCCTTTGCCGCCGAGGGCTACGCTTTGCCCCGGGTGGTGTTCTGGAATGTGGCTAGCCGCAATCTCCACCAGCCCGTTACCATGAACGAGCAGGGGGCGGCGCTGGTCTCGGGCTGCACCCCCAGGCTCTTTGAGATGGCGGCCGGCGGAACAATCTCCCCCTACGCATACATGATGGACGTTCTCAGCTCTCCCCGCTACCGGGAGCTGACGGCGTAAATCCTATCACAACAATACAGAGACGGCTTGTCCCAATTCGGGATGCGCCGTCTCTGCGTGTCAAAAAGCCTCAGTTAAAAAGGACCCGCCTGAACTGGGGCGGGGGAGCGCGAGGGGGCAGCCGCCCGCCTCGCGTGGAATCGAATGCCCCGGAAGTCTTGCTGCGCAAGGCTTCCGGTGAGCGGAGCGAGGACTTTTGCGCCGCTGCGGGGCGCAAAAGTAACGGCATTTTTGAAGGCTGTCGAAAAAGTCCTTGGACTTTTTCGACAGCCTGAGACGGCGCGTCCCAATCCGGGATAGGCCGTCTTTTTGCAGGGAAAGTGTCTCTGTGCTGCGCAGCCGTGGGGCGCGGTACCGTCCACAATGGCGGTGGCCAGGGTGGGGATGATGACGGCGTCCAGGGAGTCCGGGTCGCCGGAGCACTGGATGCACTCCACTGCCAGGCCCTGCTCCTCCATGGCGGCCCCCACCTTCCGCATCAGGGAGGACTTGCCGCAGCCCGGGCCGCCCTTGAGGATCATCACGTCCTGGGCCTGGTCGGGGTCGATGAGCTGGTCGTAGAGAGAGTAGAAGCCGGAGGGGGCGTTTGCCCCCAGGTAAAACTGTACACGCGGTTCCGCAGCCATATGGATAACCCTCCAGTATTCAAAATAGGAAACGAGACATGGATTTCTTCTCAGTTCCAGCCTATGCCGCACCGGTCCGGCGGGTGAGACGGCGGCGGGTCAGCGTGGAAAATTTGCAGTTTAACCCCGGCGGGAGATGTGATATAATGAAATAAAATTGTTCCGGGCACCTGTCCCGGAGCAGGGGAGAGGAGGCGCGGTATGAACGAAGAACCGGTCAGACTGACCAAAATGACAGCCGCGGGCGGCTGAGGGGCCAAGATAGGACCGGGTGTCCTTGGCCAACTGCTGGCGGACCTGCCAAAGGGCTCTGATGAGCGGCTGATGGTGGGTTTTGACGCCAGCGACGACGCTGCCGTCTACCGGATCAACGACGATACCGCCATGATCCAGACGGCGGACTTTTTCCCGCCCGTAGTGGACGAACCCCGCAGCTTTGGCCGGATTGCGGCGGCCAACGCCCTCTCCGACGTGTACGCTATGGGGGGCACGCCCCGCCTGGCCATCAATCTGCTCTGCTTCCCCACCTGCCTGAACCTGGAGATTGTCCGGGAGATTCTGGCCGGCGGCGCCGACAAGGTGGTGGAGGCCGGAGCGGTCATCGCCGGAGGGCACAGCATTGAGGACACAGAGCCCAAATACGGCCTGTGCGTCACCGGCTTTGCCCGGCCGGAGGAGATTCTGACCAACAGCGGCGCAAAGCCCGGGGACCTGCTGGTGCTCACCAAGCCGGTGGGAACCGGCGTGCTCTCCACCGCCGCCAAGGCGGAGCTGCTCACCGACGGGCAGCTGAAGGAGATGATCGGCCTGATGAGCACCCTGAACAAGGGGGCCCAGGAGGTCATGCTGCCCCTGCGGCCCAACGCCTGCACGGACATCACCGGCTTTGGCCTGCTGGGCCATGTCAACGAGCTGGCCGAGGGCAGCGGCGTGACGGTACAGCTGTGGGCCGACCAGGTCCCCCTGGCCTCCGGCGCGCTGGAGCTGGCCCGGGAGGGCATCATCCCCGGCGGCGCCTACCGCAACCGGAGCTACCTGGAGGGCAAGGTGAAGGTGGAGGAGGCTGTGGCCCTGGAGCTGTCCGACCTGCTCTTTGACCCACAGACCGCCGGCGGCCTGCTCATCTCCATCCCGGAGGCCCGGGGCGGGGAGCTGGTCCGGCGGCTCAGCGACCGGGGCATCCCCGGGGCCGTCATCGGCCAGGCGCTGCCCAAAGAGACGCACGCCGTCCGGGTGCTGCCCAGCATGTGACGGGAGATACAGTGAAAAGAGGCCGGAGCCTGGCTTTGCACAGGCTCCGGTCCTTTTGTGCAAAAAGTGAGCAGGTTTGGATAATGCGCCGGGGGAGCTCGTGTGATAAACTGGAGGCAACAAACAAGAGGAGGATGCTTCCATGAAATTTTTAGGACTGGATCTGCCGGTGACCCACCTGCCCGAGCTGGACAAGACCTTCGTGCCCCTGGCCCGGTTCCTCCGGGTCTATGAGAGCGGGGCAAAATACCCCTTCGCCCTGGCGGTGGAGCGGGAGGACGGCCTGGTGTCGGTGTATGACACCGCCCTGCGCACCGAGGGAGCGCTGGACGAGGCGGACCGGCTGTATGTGGACCGGCTGGCCAAGTTCCTCCTCTGGTCCCGGGGCGGCTGGAAGCTCGTCGCCTGCGGCAGCCCGGCGGCGGCGGAGTACCTGCGCAGCGCCTATGCCCCCGGCGGCAGCCGGAACTTTGACCGGAACTTCATGGAGGGGGTCTACGAGCGCACCTTCACCGTGGAGTGCCGGAGCTACGCCGAACGCCCGGCGGAGAAGGGATCCTCCCGCCCGGTGGGGCGGCACCTGGAGGGCTGCCGCATCGGCCTGGACGCGGGGGCCAGCAACCTGAAGGTGAGCGCCCTGGTGGACGGCAAGAGCGTGTTCTCCGACACCATGCCCTGGCGGCCCAGCGAGCAGAGCGACCCCCAGTACCACTACGACCACATCACCGCCGCCCTCCGCGCCGCGGCGGAGCACCTGCCCCGGGTGGACGGCGTGGGCGTGTCCACCGCCGGCGTGCTGGTGGGGGAGCGGTGCATGGTGGCCAGCCTGTTCCTCGCCGTGGGCAAGGAGGACTTTGACAGGTCCGTCAAGGACATCTACCCCCGCACCGCCGCCAGCCTGGGGGAGGACATCCCCTTCGCCGTGGCCAACGACGGCGACGTGACCGCCCTGGCCGGGGCCATGGGCCTGAACGAGAACGGCATCCTGGGCATCTCCATGGGCAGCAGCGAGGCCGGCGGTTACGTGGACAGGGCGGGCAACGTGACCGGCTGGTTTAATGAGCTGGCCTTCACCCCCATCGACGTGCAGGCCGACGCCGCCCGGGACGACTGGAGCGGCGACGTGGGCTGCGGCGTTAAGTACCTGAGCCAGGAGGGCGCGGTGAAGCTGGCCGCCATGGCCGGGCTGGAGATGCCCGAGGGCGGCGCCGCCGACAAATTCTCCTCCATCCGCCGCCGGATGGATGGCGGCGACAGGTCGGTGGAGGCGGTCTACCGGGACCTGGGCGTCTACCTGGGCCACGCCCTGGCCCTGTACGCCAAGTTCTACGACATGAACTGCGCCCTGGTGATGGGCGGCGTGGCCGGCGGCGCCGGCGGGGACATCATCCTGTCCACCGCCCGCCAGGTCCTGGCAGACGAGTACCCCGACTGCGCCTTCTCCGTCCAGGCCCCCGACGAGCGGGTGCGGCAGATTGGCCAGAGCGCCGCCGCCGCCAGCCTGCCGGACAGCCGGGTATAAAAGTACATACAAAAACAAGGGGTCAGCGTCCTTTGGACGCTGACCCCTTGAAACATTCCGGCCCGCTTTTCGTCTATACAGACAGAGCATAAAAGGAGGGAGTCTGTATGAAACGAGGAAAGCGCTGGCTGATTGCGCTGCTCTGTGTGGCGGCCATCGGGTGCGGCATCTTTGCCCTTTCCGCCCTGGCCGGGCGGCGGCCCTACAGGGACCTGACGGCGGCGGATATTCAGTCCGCCACGGTGTGGCTTACTCCGCCTGACACCACATTGGAAATTCCCGATACTGCGGAGCTGGCGGAGTATCTCAGCCAGGTGGTCATCTATGACCGGGACGACTCCTATACGGAGTACGCCGGCCAGGGCGTGGTTTTCACCCTCCATATGACCGACGGCAGCACCACCGACGTGATGGCCTACAATCCCTTCCTGGTGATTGACGGGGTGGGGTACCGGACCAAATACGAGCCCTGCGAGGCGCTGAGCCGCTACGCGAACCAGCTGCTGGGCAGTGGGGAGGCCGTTGTGGTGCTGGAAAAGCCGCCTGTTCTGACGGTGGTGAGCGACAATACCGCCGCAACGGCCCTGCTGGGGACCTATCAGTGGGAGAAAAAGCGGGCCGACGGCACCACGGAGCACAGCATTGCCGACAGCGCCCACCCGCTGGACTGCCGGGAGCTGTTCACCCTTCTGGAAACTCGGGAGGGCACGGCGGAGCTGGACTTTGCCCGGATGCCCGGCGAGATTTTCAGCGCCCGCTGCTGGAGCGACGAATACTGGGGCGAACCCATGGCAGAAGGGGAGCCGGTGGCGGTGCACGGTAATGAGATTACCCTGAAACCGGGGGCGTATGTCTACCAGGTGGGCGCCCGGTGGGACACGGACAGCGGGTACGGCGGCACGGCCTATTATGCGTTCTATATTCATTGCCTGACAGAATAAGACACAATATGACAAGAGCCTCTGCGCACAGCGCAGAGGCTCTTGCTGTGCTGCTACTGGCCCAAAATCTGCTCCGCGATGCGCCGCCCGGTGGGGGTGGCGGCCAGACCGCCCATGCCGGTCTCCCGGAGGGAGGCGGGCAGGGCGTCGCCCACAGACCGCATGGCGTCAATGACCTCGTCGCAGGGGATGGCGTTTTTCACGCCGCACAGGGCCATCTCGGCGCAGGACAGGGCGTTCACCGCCCCCATCACGTTGCGCTTGACGCAGGGCACCTCCACCAGCCCGGCCACCGGGTCGCACACCAGGCCCAGGGTGTTGCTCAGGGCCATGGCGCAGGCGTGGGCCATCTGTTCCGGCGTGCCGCCCATGACGTGGACCAGAGCGGCGGCCGCCATGCCGGAGGCGGAGCCCACCTCGGCCTGGCAGCCCCCCTCCGCCCCGGAGATGGAGGCCCGGGAGGCGATGACCTGGCCAAAGCCCGCAGCCACATAGAGGGCCTGGGTCATGACCTCGTCGGAGAGGCCGTCCCGCTGCTGGAGGGGGAGGAGCACGGCGGGCAGCACGCCGCTGGCCCCCGCCGTGGGGGCGGCCACAATGCGGCGCATGCAGGCGTTGCACTCGCCGGTTTTCAGCGCCGTGGCGATGACGGCGGAGAAGAAGGGGCCGCACAGCCCGCCGCCCTGCTCCGCCACCAGCCCGCCTTCGCCGCCCACCAGGTCGCTGGACGAGCGGAGCCGGGGACTGTACTGCGCCACGCTCTCGGTCATGGCCGCCCAGAGGCGGGCCATCTGGCCCCAGGACTCGGCGGCGTCGGCGCCCCGGTCCCGGATATCGTCGTTCTGAACCGCCTGCCACAGCGGCGCCGCCGCCGCCGCCCGCAGCAGGCCCTCCACAGATGTAAACGCCATGTCAGCCGTCCTCCTCCATGTTGAGATAGGTCACCCGCACAATGCCCGGGCAGGCCCGCAGTTCCTCAATGGCCGCCTGCCAGATGGCCTGGTCGCTCTCCAGCACCATCACCGCCAGGCCGCCCCGCATGTTGCGGTAGAGCTGCATGGTGGCGATGTTGACCTGCCGCCGGGAGAGAATGGCGGACACCTCGGCCACCGCGCCGGGCTTGTCCTCGTTGCGGATAATCAGGGTGGGGTACTCCCCGGTGAAGGAGGCGTCCAGACCGTCGATGGCGTTGACCCGCACCCGGCCGCCTCCCAGGGAGGAGGCGTTGACCTCCAGGGTGTTGCCCCGCTCGTCCTCCACCCGCAGCAGCACCGAGTTGGGGTGGGCGCCCCGGAGGACAATGCTGCCCAGGCGCACCAGCATCCCGGCCCGCTCCGCCAGAGGGAAGGCCCGGGGGATGTCCGGGTCGTCGGGGGCCATGCCCAGCAGGCCGGCCACCAGAGCGCGGTCCGTGCCGTGGCCCTTGCCGGTGGCGGCAAAGGAGCCGTGGAGCAGCAGCTCGGCCCGGACCGGGGGACGGCCCAGCAGCTTGCGGGTGATGAGGCCGATGCGCACCGCCCCCGCCGTGTGGGAGCTGGACGGCCCCACCATGACGGGGCCCATAATATCAAAAATGTTCAAGAGAAAAAACCACCTTTCGGGCGCGCGCGGACCGATGGGGCCGTCCAGCGCGAGCGGAAGCGAGCCGCCGCTGTGCGGCGTACAGGGGTTTTCCCGGAGGGGAAAACCCTCAGCGTGTCGAAAGAGCTTCCCCGAAGGAAAGCCTCGCAGAGTTCCTGCGGCCGAAGCCGCAGGAATCAAATGAAAATCCGTCATTTCCGAGGACATGCGCCTTGGAAATGACACTTCTCGCGAATCGAGGTCCTCCTTGCGCACATCTCCCTCGAAAAAGTGGCTGGAGCCACTTTTTCGAATGGTCACGCCTGCCAGACCGTTTTACCCCTGTGAATGGTCTCCAGCACCCGGACGGAGCGGATATCCATGGGGTCCACCGCCGTGGGATCGGCGGAGAGAATGATGAGGTCGGCCTGCTTGCCGGGCCGGATGGAGCCCAGGGTGTCCTCCCGGAAGTACTGGTAGGCGGCGTGGACTGTCACCGCCCGCAGGGCGGACATGGGGGAGACCCTCAGCTCCGGCCCCAGCACCGCCCCGCCCCGGGTCAGGCGGTTGACGGCGCACCACACCGTCTCCAGCATATCGGGCTGGATGACCGGCGTATCCTGGTGGAGGGTGAAGGGGAGGCCCAGCGCCTCCGCCCACCCCAGGGGACTGATGGAGGCGGCCCGGCCCGGGCCGAAATTCTCCGCGTGGACGTCCCCCCAGTACCACAGGTGGGCGGCGAAGAAGGAGGGGATAATACCCAGGTCCTTCATCTCCGCCAGCTGCTCCCGGCGGACCAGCTGGGCGTGGATCATCACCGGCCGGATGTCCGCCACGCGCAGGCCGGTCTCCTCCTGGGCGGCGCGGCAGCAGCGGATATACTGCTCCGCCGCCCCGTCCCCGTTGCAGTGGGCCAGCAGCTGCCTGCCCTGGGTGAGGGCCGTGCGGACAAAGCCGGTGACCTCCCCGTCGGTGTAGATGGGATAGCCGCAATAGCCGGGCTGGCCGGGCTGGCTGGAGGCGTAGGGCTCCAGCATCCAGGCCGTCCTGCCCTGGGGCGAGCCGTCCAGAAAAATCTTATACCCGCCGATGCGGGGCTTGTCAATCAGGCCGGGGGAATTTTTCAGGTCGGCGTACCCCACCGCCTCGGTTTTCAGATGGGCGGCGGAGAGCAGGGCGCACCGCCCGGCGTCGGTGAGGCCGTCCTGGATGAGGGTAATGCCGTGGGAGAGATAGATCTCCTCCGCCCGCTCCACGTTGCGGGCCGCCTGCTCCGGCGAGGGGCCGGGCATGGCGGAGGTCAGGCGGATGAAGGCGTTTTCCTCCAGGTAGCCGCTGGGGGTGCGGCCGTCGGACTCCCGGCCGATTCTGCCCCCCTCCGGGTCGGGGGTGTCGGCGGTGATGTTCAGCAGCTTCAGGGCGGCGGAGTTGGCCGCCCCCATGTGGCCCGAGGCGTTGGAGATGAGCACCGGGGTGTGAGGGAAGGCGCCGTCCAGGGCGTGCCGGTCGGGCTGGGAGCGCTCGGCGAGCACATTGTGGTCGTACCCGAAGCCGATGAGCCACTGGTCCGGGGCCATGTTCCGCTCCCTCTGGAAGGCCAGCAGCAGCCGGGTGATGTCCCCAAAGGAGGACGCGCTGCCCAGGGGGCACAGGTCCAGGGTGGAGGCCAGGGCGGTCAGGTGGCTGTGGGGGTCCAGAAAGGCGGGCATCAGGGTGCGGCCCTTCAGGTCCCGCCGCGCCGCCGAGGGGGCCAGCGTCTCCAGCTCACTCAGAGAACCCACGGCCCGGATGACGCCGTTCTCAGCCAGGACGGCCTGGGGGGCGGGGCCGTCCTCCATGGTGAGGATGGTTCCGTTGTAAAAGAGGGTTTGGTTCATGACTCACTCCGCCTTTTTATCAATAAATTCCGGTCTGAACTTAGAATACACGATTTTCTGCTCGCTATACAGGCCGTAGTAGCCGGAGAGCATGTAGGCCACGGCACAGGACAGGGCGAAGAGGGGGAGGCCCTGTCCGCCGAAGAGCTCATAGGCCAGGAACAGGGAGGTCATGGGACAGTTGGTGACGCCGCAGAACACCGCCGTCATGCCCAGGGCCGCGCCGAAGGAGGCGGGCAGGCCCAGGAAGGGGGCGGCCACACAGCCGAAGGTGGCGCCGGTGAAGAACACGGGCACAATCTCGCCGCCCTTGAAGCCGGCCCCCAGGGTGACGGCGGTGAACAGAATTTTCAGCAGAAAGGCCTCGGGCCGGGCCTGGCCGCCGATGGCCTGGGCGATTATCCCGGCGCCGGCGCCGTTGTAGTCGTAGGTGCCCGGGTTCCACAGCCACACCAGGTAGGTCAGGGCGATGACCAGGGCGCCGCCCACCGCCGCCCGGAGGACGGGCCGGGGAATCAATCTGTTATAGAGCTTGGGCGCGGCGTGCATCACCCGGCAGAACAGGATGGACAGCAGGGCGAACAGCACCCCCATGCCCACGCACTGGAGGGCGGAGAGGGGACTGAGAACGGGCACGCCGGTGAGGGCGTAGGCAGTGGGGGGCACGCCGAAGGAGGAGGCCACGCCCACGCCCACCAGGGAGGCGATGGTGCAGGGGACAATGGCGGCGTAGTACATGACGCCCACGCTCACCACCTCCATGGAGAACACGGCGGCGGCCAGGGGGGTGCCGAAGAGGGCGGAGAAGGCGGCGGACATGCCGCACATGGTGATGACCCGGCTGTCCTTGTCGTCCAGGCCCATCCAGCGGCCGATTTTGGAGGAGATGGAGCCGCCCAGCTGGAGGGCCGCGCCCTCCCGGCCGGAGGAGCCGCCCACCAGATGGGTGATAACGGTGGCGGCAAAGATCAGCGGCGCGGTGCGCAGGCGGAGGGGCTCGTTCTCCCGCACGGCCACCAGCACAAAGTTGGTGCCCCGGTCCTTCTCCATGCCGCACCAGCGGTAGAGCAGGACGATGAGGGCGCCGCCGGCGGGCAGAAGCCAGAGAAGCCACGGGTATTCCCCCCGCAGCTCGGCGGCGGCGTCAATTGCGAAGTGGAACAGCGTGCCCACACCGCCGCAGATAAGGCCGATGAGACAGGCGAAAATGAGCCATTTTACAAAAATCGCAGGCTGCCTGGCCCAGCCGGGCAGGCGGTCCCGGAGCGTCTTCACAGGGCATCCCTCACTAAAGCAGAATGGCGGAAATTCATAAAAACGGGCCAAAACGGCTGGATTTATGACACCGCGAGAACAGATACAGACCGGACAGACCGGGTGGAGCCTCATTTGGCAGACATCATTATAACATGGGCCGGGCCGATGCGCACTCATTTTGATGAAGAAGGGCACAGAAAATTGAAAGTGTAAGATTTTTGAAAAAAGTAGTGAATTTTTATTGCAGTTATGATATAATTCTGCGACAAAGGCAGAGAAGCCAAACTGTCTGAATATCGTTAGGAGGAATTTCTGTGTCATCGGACCCTATATGGCCCCAATTACTGCTGCAGCTGGTTCTGATTATGCTCAATGCGTATTTTGCCGCCACGGAGATTGCAGTCATCTCGCTGAATGAAAATATCCTGCGCCGTCAGGCGGAGGACGGCGACAAGAAGGCGGCCAGGCTGCTGAAGATTGTAGAGACCCCCACCCGCTTCCTCTCCACCATCCAGATCGGCATTACCCTGGCCGGCTTCCTGGGCTCGGCCTTCGCGGCGGACAACTTTGCCAGCCGTATCCGGGACTGGGCCGTGGTGAAGTGGCAGCTGGACGCCTCTGCCGCCGCGGCGGTGAATACCCTGGCGGTCGTGCTCATCACCATCATCCTCTCCTTCTTCACCCTGGTGCTGGGCGAGCTGGTGCCCAAGCGGGTGGCCATGCAGAAGGCGGAGCAGGTGGCCCGGTTTACCTGCGGGGTGGTGTCCGGCCTGGCGGCGGTGATGCGGCCCCTGATCTGGCTGCTGACCGTGTCCACCAACGGCGTGCTGCGTCTGCTACATATCGATCCCAACGCCGAGGAGGACCAGGTCTCCGAGGAGGAGATCCGCATGATGGTGGACATCGGCGAGGAGAAGGGGGCCATTGAGTCGGGCGAGAAGGAGATGATTGAAAACATCTTCGAGTTCAACAACATGACCGCCGAGGAGGTCATGATTCACCGCACCGACGTGGTGATGCTCTGGGCCAGGGACAGCGATGAGGAGATTGTCCGAACCATCCGGGAGACCGGCCTGACCCGGTTCCCGGTCTATGAGGAGGACGCCGACGACATCGTCGGCATCCTGAACACCCGCACCTACCTGCTCAACGCCCGGGAGTCCCAGCCCCGGCCCCTGCGGGAGCTGCTGACCCCCGCCTACTTTGTGCCCGAGTCCGTGCGGACCGACGTGCTGTTCCGGGATATGCAGGCCAGAAAGATACACATGGCCGTTGTGGTGGACGAGTACGGCGGCACCAGCGGCATTATCACCATGGAGGACCTGCTGGAGGAGATTGTGGGCAACATCTACGACGAGTTTGACCCCCAGGACGAGCAGGAGATCATCCCCCTGGGAGAGAACCAGTGGCGCATCGCCGGATCCGCCGACCTGGAGGAGGTGGCCGAGGCCCTGGATGTGGAGCTGCCCGGGGATGAGGAGTACGACACGCTGGGCGGCCTGGTGTTCGCCCAGCTGGCCGTCATCCCCGAGGACGGCAGCCACCCCGAGGTGGATGTGTGCGGCCTTCACATCCGGGTGGAGGAGCTGAGCGACCGCCGGGTGGAGTGGGCCACGGTGTCCAGGCTGGAACCCGCACATCAGGATGAGGAAGCGGCGGAGTAACAGAGAAAATCACTGGAAAAGGGAGCGCCACGCCGGCAGGTGTGGCGCTCCCTTTTGAAGTCAGTCCGCCGGCGCGGCGCTTCCGGGAGCGTAAAAACAGAATAAGGAAGCGCTTAACTTGAAATATGAAATAGATAATTGGGAAATTGTTGGAAATGATATGGATAAAATGACGATTAAGGAAAATGTTAAATCTTTTCGGATTGTAGTGATTACCCCTTTTCAAACGGCCTCCTTTGTAGTATGATTATCCCGCAAAGATATTCAAATCCTGGAATATAACCACCGATACGGAGGTATGTCAGCCATGTCCGATATGAGAAAGACAAAAATTATCTGCACCCTGGGTCCCGCTGTGGACAGCGAGGAAATGATCCGTAAGCTGATCCTTGCCGGCATGAACGCCGCCCGCTTCAACTTCTCCCACGGCACCCATGAGAGCCATCTGGCCCAGCTGACCAAGCTCAAGCGGGTGCGGGACGAGCTGGGTATCCCCGTGGCCGCCATTATGGACACCAAGGGGCCCGAGATCCGCATCAAGACCTTCAAGGACGGCCGCATCGAGCTGAAGAAGGACGATATCTTTACCCTCACCACCGCCGACTGCGAGGGCGACGCCACCCGCGTCTCCGTTACCTATGCCAACCTGCACAACGAGGTGGTCCCCGGCAACCACATTCTGGTGGACGACGGCCTTATCGACCTGCTGGTGCAGGAGATCAAGGGCCAGGAGATTGTCTGCACGGTGGAGAACGGCGGCCCCCTGTCCAACAATAAGTCCATCAACATCCCCGACGTGCACATCCTGCTGCCTTCCCTCACCGAGAAGGACAAGGAGGACCTGAAGTTTGCCGTGGAGAACGACTTCGACTTCATCGCCGCCTCCTTTGTCCGCAAGGCCAGCGACGTGGAGGACATCCGCGCCTGGCTGAACGAGTGCGGCGGCGAGAAGATCCGCATCATCTCCAAGATTGAGAACCGCGAGGGCGTGGACAATCTGGCGGAGATCATCGCCGCCTCCGACGGCGTCATGGTGGCCCGGGGCGACCTGGGCGTGGAGATTCCCGCCCAGGAGGTGCCCATCCTCCAGAAGAAGATGATCAAGGCCACCACCATGGCCGGCAAGCCCGTCATCACCGCCACCCAGATGCTGGACTCCATGATCCGCAATCCCCGCCCCACCCGCGCCGAGGTCTCCGACGTGGCCAACGCCGTGTTCGACGGCACCTCCTGCGTGATGCTCTCCGGCGAGACCGCCTCCGGCAAGTACCCCATTGAGGCCGTGGAGGCCATGGTGTCCACCGTGAAGGCCGCCGAGTCCGCCATCAACTACTGGGGCCGCTTCCGTGAGCACAGCCTCCAGCCCGGCGTGTCCACCATCAACGATGCCATCACCCACACCTGCTGCATGACCGCCATGGACCTGAACGCCACCGCCATCCTGGCGCCCACCGAGTCCGGCTACACCGCCAAGGTCATCTCCCGGTTCCGTCCCGCCTGCCCCATTGTGGCCGTGTGCCAGAGCGAGAAGGTCCGCCGCCAGCTGGCCATCTCCTGGGGCGTCCACTCCTACCTGACCGGCTTTGTGGATTCCACCGACCGCCTGTTCTCCATGAGCGTGGAGGTGGCCCGCAAGGAGGGCGCCGTGAAGTGCGGCGACACCGTGGTCATCACCGCCGGCGTGCCCATCGGCAAGAGCGGTACTACCAACCTGATCAAGGCTCAGGTGGTGTAAGAAGCACCAGACCAAAGAGCGGGGGAATGTATCCCCCGCTCTTGCCGATCCAAGGCTTTGCCGGAGGCAAAGGCTTGATGCGGGGCGGATTCACTCCGCCCCAGCAGATGAAAAAAACGGGGTCCCCACGGAATGGATTCCGTGGGGGACAAGAGCGGCACCACGAACCTGATCAAGGCTCAGGTGGTGTAAGAAGCACCAGACCAAAGAGCGGGGGAATGTATCCCCCGCTCTTTTATTGTCGCAAAAGGCGCAAGGCGCCTTTTGCGAGTGAGACGCAGTCCGCCGCGCGCAGAATTTGCCCGCTGAACGCGGGCAGATTCCACACTTGCGGCCTGAGAAGTGTCATTTCCGAGGCGCATGTCCCCGGAAATGACGGATTTGGATTTGATTCCCGGGGCTGCGGCCCCGGGAACTCTGCGAGGCTTCCTTTCCCAGGAGGTTTTTCGGCAGGCTGTGGGCGGGGGGGGCACATCCCCCGCTCTTTTGCGGCCCGGGGCGGTTCTTCCGGCCCGGGCGGCGCATAGGATGGGGAGAAGAAAGGCGGGATATCCATGGAAAACCCTATTCTGCGCCGCCTCCGGGAGCGGCACGGCGTGGACCGCCCGGACCCGGTGTGGCTGCTCACCCTCCTGACCACCCAGCAATTGGACTCCTACACGCTGGAGAACTGGAACGAGGCCCTCTCTCTGGCGGCCGGGCGGCGGATTTTCTGCCCGTCCTACCGCACCCTCTCGGCCTATGTCCAGCGGCTGGCGGTGGACAGCCTCCGGTGAGGGAGAGGAAAGTTCGCGGAGAAAAGGAAATTTTACGCGCTGCCGCCCACCTCCTGATTGCATTTCCGCGGCGGGGAGGGTACAATGAAGCCAGAAGGATAAAAGGAGGTGCCTGGTATGAAACTGACCTTTTTCGGCGCTGCCAAGGCGGTAACCGGCAGCTGTCACTGCGTGGAGTGCGGCGGAAAGCGGATTCTGGTGGACTGCGGACTCCAGCAGGGGCGGGACGAGCAGGACAACAGCAGGCTGGACTTTGCGCCCGGGTATATCGACGCAGTTGTGGTGACCCATGCCCACATCGACCACTCCGGCCGCCTGCCCCTGCTGGTCAAGCAGGGCTTTGACGGACCCATCTACTGCACCCGCCTCACCGCCCAGCTGCTGTCCATCATGCTGCGGGACTCCGCCCACATCCAGGAGAGCGACGCCCAGTGGGAGAACCAGAAGGGCAAGCGGGCCGGCCGGCCGCCGGTGGAGCCGCTGTACACCCTGGAGGACGCGGAGCTGACCCTGAAGCAGCTGGTCTCCTGCGAGTACGGCCAGGAGCTGGACATACTCCCCGGCATTGCCCGCCTCCGCTTCACCGACGCCGGGCACCTGCTGGGCTCGGCCAGCGCGGAGATTTGGCTCACCGAGGAGGGGCAGACCCGGAAAATCGTCTTTTCCGGCGACATTGGCAACCACGACCAGCCCATTATCCGCGACCCCCAGTACATCCAGGAGGCGGACTACGTCCTCACCGAGAGCACCTACGGCGACCGGCTCCACCAGGGCAGGGGGGAGTACAAGGAGGAGCTGGCGGCCATCATCGACCGCACCCTGAGCCGGGGCGGCAACGTGGTGATTCCCTCCTTTGCGGTGGGCCGCACCCAGGAGCTGCTCTACTTCATCCGGGAGATAAAAGAGGAGAACCTGGCCCCCAACGCCCCCAATTTCCAGGTCTGCGTGGACTCCCCCCTGGCCCGGGAGGCCACCCGCATCTTCTCCGGCGACCTCCGCGGCTATCTGGACGAGGAGGCCCTGGAGGTGGTGCGGGACGGCGAGGCCCTGTTCACCTTCCCCGGCCTCACCCTGGTGGAGAGCAGCGAGGAGTCCAAGGCCCTGAACGCCGACAAGACCCCCAAGGTCATCATCTCTGCCTCCGGCATGTGCGACGCCGGACGCATCCGCCACCACCTGAAGCACAACCTGTGGCGCGGGGAGTGCACCGTGGTCTTTGTGGGCTACCAGGCCGAGGGCAGCCTGGGCCGCCGCCTGCTGGAGGGGGTCAGGGAGGTCAAGCTGTTCGGCGAGACCATCGCCGTCAACGCCGAGATCACCCAGTGCCACGGCCTGTCCTCCCACGCCGACCGGAACGGCCTGCTGGCCTGGATTAACTACTACAATCCCAGGCCCAGGGAGGTCTTTGTGGTCCACGGCGACGCACAGGTCACCGAGATCTACGCCAACACCCTGCGGGAGCAGGGCTTCTCCGCCCACGCCCCCGAGTATGAGGAGGTCTACGACCTGCTCTCCGGCCGCGTGCTGGCGGCGGGCATCCCCCAGCCCAGAAAGGCCGCGCCTCAGGACGCCGGCTCTCCCGCCTACCGCAGCCTGAAGGAGGCCGGAGAAATGCTCATGGAGGTCATCCGCCGCAGCAAGGGCGGCGCCAACAAGGACCTGGCCAGGTTTGCCGAGCAGATCCGCGCCCTGGCGGAGAAGTGGGAGCGCTGATGCAAAACGAAAAAGGAGGACGGAGCGGCCGCTCCGTCCTCCTTTTTGTGCAATTACAGCTTGAAGTCCTCGTCCTTCAGCTTGCTGAAGTCGGGGGCCACCGGCCTGGGCGGCACCCGCTTGAAGGGGTCGTACTGAAAGGCGCGGCAGCGGCTCCCCGGGGACACCACCCCTTTTTTGGCGCACAGCAGGGTATCCTCATCCAGCGGCGCGGAGCGGGTGCAGTAGGCGCAGCGGGGCTCAATGGATTTTTGAAACAGCATGGCAGTTCCCTCCGGAAGGCGTTTCTTTTCTCGCGTAACAGTATACCGCATTCCGGCGGGATTTTCCACAAAAACAGGGAAGAAAGGGGAAAAAGCGGGATTCACGCCCTCCGGCAGCGGCGGATGGCGGCGGCAGCGGCGGCGAAGAAGAGGAGCCACACCACCCAGGCGGACACGGTGGAGATGACCAGAGCGGTGTGGAAGTCCAGCCCGGCGATGGAGGCCACCTGGTCGGCCAGATAGGCGGAGGCGGGGGCCTCGAAGGAGAACAGCCGGAACAGCCCCGCCACAAACAGGGCGGACAGCCCGCCGTGGAGCAGCTTGCCCACCAGGTAGGTCCGCACGCTCAGGCCGCTGCCGCCGATAAAGGACAGCACCTGGCAGTGGACGGACACCCCGGCCCAGCCCAGCATGAAGGCGGCCATGGACAGCCGCCCCGCCAGTGCCCCGGAGCCGGACAGGGTCCACACCCCGGAGGAGATCTCCAGAAAGCCGGTGAGCAGCCGCTCCGCCCACGCCTGGGAGAAGCCCAGGGGGGAGAGCAGGGTCCCCAGGGCCCAGGACACGCCGGAGAGCACCCCGGACAGAAAGAGCAGCCTGATGACCACGGTGAAGAACACCACAAAGGCGCAGATGTTGAGGGTGGAGAGGAAGGAGCTTTTGATGGACCCGGTGAAGGCGGCGGTGAAGCGCTGGGCCTGGAACCGGGGCGCCGGGCGCGCCCCCTCCCGGCCGCCTCCGCCGGCCTTGTAGAAGCGGAAGAGGATGCCCACGCACACCGACGCGGCGGCGTGGGCCAGGTAGAGCAGCAGGCCCACCTTGCTGCTGCCAAACACCCCCGCCCCCACCACGCCCAGGATAAAGGCGGGGCCGGAGTTGTTGCAGAAGGAGAGCAGCCGCTCCGCCTCGGTGCGGGAGCACATGCCCTTCTCGTAGAGGCTGATGGCGGTCTTGGCGCCCACGGGGTAGCCGCCGATAAAGCCCAGGGCAAAGGCGGAGGCGCAGGCGCCGCTGACGTTGAACAGGGGGCGCATGACCTTCTCCAGGGCCCGGCCCAGGTAGCCCGCCAGTCCCAGCTCCACCACCAGAGAAGAGAGAACGAAGAAGGGAAACAGGGAGGGGATGATCACATTGTAGCACAGCGTCAGCCCGTCCCTGGCGGCCGACATGGCCTCCTGGGGATAGAACATCAGCCCCAGGGTGGCGCACAGCAGGGCCAGCCCCAGAAGGGCGTCCCGCACCCACTGCCTGGCAAGCAGTCTGGATATCATCATCCCACCTCCCGTCCAGACAGGATATGCGCCCGCTGGTTGTCCCTATGCCCGCTTGCCCCGGAGCGGCAGGTAAGATATAATGGAGAGGAGAAAAAGGAGGGAGCGCCGTGGAGCAGCATGAGATTACAGCACCCATCCCCCTGCTGGACCGGCAGGGCAATCTGACCGAGGCGGGATACGCCAGGCGGCTTCTGCCGGTGTACGACCGGAGCAAAGTAAAAGGCGGGCTCACCCGGCTGAAGGAGTGGGACTACTATCTGGTGATGAACGACCGCTTCGCCCTGGCCCTCACCATCGCGGACAACTCCTACATGGGCCTGGACTCCATCTCCCTCCTGGACTTCGACCGGGGCTGGCAGGTGACAAAGAGCCCCATGCGGCTGCTGCCCATGGGCCGCACCGGCCTGCCCGCCACATCAGAGCGGGGGGACACGGCGGTGGCGGGGAAGGGGTACGGCCTCTTCTTCCGGGCCGGCGGGGGGAAACGGCTGCTGGTGGCCCACATGGACGATTTCCGGGACGGCCAGGCCCTGGACGCCCGGGTGGTGCTCACCGGCGAGCCGGAGGAGTCCATGGTCATCTGCACCCCCTTTGACAAGCCGGGACACTTCTACTACAACCAGAAAATCAACTGCATGCGGGCCTCCGGGGCCGTCACCCTGGGGGAGAGGACCTACGCCTTCCGGCCGGAGGACTCCTTCGGCACCCTGGACTGGGGCCGGGGGGTGTGGACCTACCACAACACCTGGTACTGGGGGTCCGCCTCCGGCCTGGCGGACGGGGCGCCCTTCGGGTTCAACATCGGCTGCGGCTTCGGGGACACCTCGGCGGCCACCGAGAACATGCTCTTCTACGGCGGAAAGGCCCATAAGCTCTCCAGAGTGGCCTTCCACATCCCCAAAAGGGGCGGCCGGTACGACTATATGGCCAACTGGACCTTTACCAGCGACGACGGCCGCTTTGAAATGGACTTCCAGCCCGTCCTGGACCGGGCGGCCTGCACCGGCGCGGGGGTGCTCAAGTCCGACCAGCACCAGGTCTTCGGCCGCTTCACCGGCCGGGCGGTGCTGGACGGCGGCACGGCGGTGGAGGTGCGGAATTTCATGGGCTTCGCCGAGCGGGTGGAGAACAGGTGGTAAAGACAGCAACAGGGGCGCGCCGTGCGGCGCGCCCCTGTTGCTGTCGAAAAAGTGGCTTCCGCCGCTTTTTCGAAGGAGCTTCATGAAATTTTCACCTCGATTTCTGATGAAATTGTCGGCAAAAATTTCATGAAAAGTGTCATTTTCGAGGCACATGTCCCCGAAAATGACGGATTTTCATTTGATTCCGTCATCTGCGGATGACGGAACTCTGCGAGGCTTCCCCTTCTGGGGGGAGGTTTTTCGACAGCTTTTGCCTGTATTCGTGATGCGCCCCAAGCGCATGAAGTTTTATGCCGTGCGCTGGAAAATCTGGGCGAAGAACTGATAGTCCTGCTCCAGTTTGGGCAATAATGGATAGGAGCCCTGGTGGAGAATCCAGTCGATGGTCACGCCCCGGAAGTGGCGGAACAGGAAATCCGCCACCCACTCCGGCGACTTGCCCGGCATTAGCCGCCCCAGATCCCTGGCCTGCCGCAGGCACTCCAGCATGGCCCGGTGGGTGAAGCGGGAGGGGTCCATGGACTCAAAGGAGGGGTTGGAGAGGCGGTGGACATAGTACCGGGCCACCAGCTCATGGCCCTCCTCCTCCATAAAACCGGCATAGCTGGACAGCAGCAGCCACAGCCGGGACACCGGATCGTCCCCCTCATGGCCGCGCATGGCCCGCTCCATATACACGTCCAGCGAGGCAAAGCCCCGCACCAGCATATCCTCCTTTGACTTGAAGTGGTGATAAAAAGCGCCGGTGGTAATGCCGGCCCGGCGGCAGATGTCCCGGATGGAAATCCGGTCAAAGCTGTCCTCATGGGACAGCTCCAGCGCCGCCTGAAGGATGGCCTGCTCCGTCTGCCTGGCCTGGGCCTTCCGCCGCTCCTGATAATCCATATTTTGGCCCCCTTCTCGCTTGACAGTGGTGGAAGAGTTGGATATAATAGCCACATAACGTTGTTATGTTATATTCCCCAATGTTAATTATAGAGTGAGATGATAGCGTTGTCAAACCCTTATAAGATTGCGATTCTGACCGACTCCTGCGCGGACCTATCCGAGGAGCTGCGGGCGGGCAAGCCCATCTACACCGTGCCGCTGAAAATCGCCTGCCGGGACGGGGAGTACTTCGACGGGGTGGATATTTTCGCGCCGGACATTTACCGCCGCCTGGAGGCGGGGGAGCTGCCCAAGACCTCCCTGCCCGACTTCTTCACCGCCGACCGGATTCTCAGCCGCATCAAGGCGGAGGGGTACGAGCGGGTGCTGGCCATCCACCTCTCCTCGGGGCTCTCGGGCACCTACAACATGGTCCGCCTGCTGGCGGAGGGCAGGCACGACCTGGAGATTGCCGTGTTTGACTCCCTCAGCGGCGCGCTGGGCATGGGCGTCTCGGTGCTCCAGGCCTGGGAGGACATTGACAACGGTATGTCCTGGGACGAGCTGGTGAAGGAGCGGGTGCCCAGGCTGCTGGCCAATACCTTCCCCTTCTTCTCGGTGGACACCCTGGAGTACCTGGCCAAGGGCGGGCGCATCGGCAAGGTGACCGCCATGGCGGGCACCATGCTGAACATCAAGCCCCTCATCACCTTCGCCGCGGACGGGCAGCTCCAGAGCATCGCCAAGGTCCGGGGGCGCAAGGCCGTGCAGGACAAGCTGATAGAGCTGGTGCGCAAGTCCCTGGGGGACCACAAGCGGTACAACCTGGCCGTGGCCAACGGCGGCGCGCCGGAGGAGATGGCCCAGCTCCGGGCCAGGATGGAGCAGCTCTTCCCCAACTACGACCACTTCTGGCAGGGGGAGATGGACGCCACCCTCAGCGTCTACATCGGCTGCGGCGCTCTGGGCGCGGGCGTGCAGGTGCTGGACTGAGACAGGAAGAAGCAATTCAGGCGGCGGGAAGGGCTTCCCGCCGCCTGTTTTTTCGTCAGCTGCCGATGAGAAAGTCCAGCACATCCCAGCCCGAGTCGTTCTGGGTCTTGTACAGCTCGGTGTAGCCGCACCGGGTGCAGGTGATGGTGTAAAACTTCTTGTTCTGAATGTCGAACAGCTTTGCAAAATTTCCGCCGGTGGCCTGGAACTGGTCGTGCTCATAGGTCATACAGCCGCACTTGGGACAGACATACTGCTGCTTTTCCATAAAATGCGTCACTCCTTATTCCCCGGGAAAGGGCGCATACCGTGATGCTCCGCCGGGATTTTGCAATTATTGTACAAAAGACAGATTGAAAACACAATATAAAAAGCATTAAAATAATGTCTGCGGGATAAATCGCATCGGGGTTTATCCCCGGGGCACAGCCCCGCAATTGCGTGAAAACGGGAGAGGAGGTAGGGCCATGCTGCTGATACTGGGCAGCAGGGACCAGGAGGGGCGGGCCGCGTCCCGCCGCCTGCTGGCCCTGGGCCTGCGGGAGGTCTGGGGGGTGGAGAATGTGCCGCCCATGGAGCGGGGGCCCATGGGGAAGCCCTTTTTCCCCGCCATGCCCCACATCCATTTCAACCTGAGCCACAGCGGAGACCTGGCCCTCTGCGCCCTGTCCGACCGGCCTGTGGGGGTGGACATCGAGCGGGTGCGCCCCCACCGGGCCGGCCTGCCCCGGTATGCCCTCAGCGACCGGGAGTACCGGTGGTTTCTGGCCCAGGGGGGCGGCTGGGAGCTGTTTTGCCGGCTGTGGACCCGGAAGGAGAGCTGGGTCAAGCGGACCGGCGGCAGCATTGCCGGGCCGTCCGGAATCTGCCCGCCCCTGCCCGGCGAACAGGCGGAGGGCGTGCTGCTGGACGACTTCTCCGGCGCGGGCTGGCGGGCGGCTGTGTGCGCCGCCGGGGCGCCGACGTGGAAGCTCCTGTGGAGAGACCATGCGGAGACGTATAAAACATAAAAACAGCGGGGCTTTTCTCATAAAACAGGAAAAAGCCCCGCTCCTCTTTGTCCGCCTTTTTCCGCGTTCCAATTGACGAGTTTTTAAAAGAAAGGAAGGGCGCATGAAGGAACTTATGGATTACAGCGGATGAATAAAAGCCTTGCCATTTGTCCAAATTTTTACTTGTGGAATATAAAACCATCTAAAACGTGGGGAAGGTTTTTCATTTTCTTAATGATTCTTTAAGCTTTGGGGCAGGGTTTTCTAAAGATTCTGCGGCTATACTCATAGGCACAAAGAGAGAAAGCATGCAACGACAGGAGGGTTGGACGTGAAAATCCTGATTCTCACAGGAAAATTCGGCATGGGCCACTGGTCGGCCTCCCAGTCTCTGGCGCAGCAGTTCCAGGACGAGGAGCCCGGCACGGAGGTCAAAGTGCTGGACTTTATTGATTACGCCGTGCCCAGCGCCTCTGAGGCGTGGTACAAGGGCTTTTCCCTGCTGGTCACCCATGGCAGCGGGATTTATAATACTTACTATAAGATGACAGAAAACATGGAGAGCGACGCCCATCCGCCTTTTGAGTGGCACTTCCTGGACCGGCTGGAGAAGCTGCTGGAGGAGGAGCGGCCCGACATGACGGTGGCCACCCACCCCCTCTGCGCCCAGCTGGTCTCCCGCTGGAAGCAGGAGACCGGCGCGGCGATGCCCCTGGTCACCTGCATCACCGACCTGTCCGTCCACGGCGAGTGGATCAACAGCGGCACCGACTGCTACCTGGTGGGCACCCCCGAGCTGCGGGAGCGGCTGGCCCGGAAGGGCGTGGACCCGGCCTTCATCGTGCCCACCGGCATTCCGGTGAAGGCCCGGTTCAAGACCACCCCCCACCAGCGGGACGGCGCGCGGCGGAGCCTGCTCATCATGGGCGGCGGCCTGGGCCTGCTGCCCCGGAAGGACCGGTTCTACGAGGAGCTCAACGCCCTGCCCGGGGTGGAGACCACCATCATCGCCGGGCGGAACGAGAAGCTGCGGGAGCGCTTGGAGGGGAAATACGAGCACATCCATGTGGTGGGGTACACCGACCGGGTGTACGACTACATGGCCCGGGCGGACCTGATGCTCTCCAAGCCCGGCGGCATCACCATGTTTGAGAGCATTTTCTCCGAGCTGCCCCTGCTGGCCTGGGAGCCCTTCCTCCAGCAGGAGATCAACAACGCCCGGTTCCTGCTCCGCTCCGGCATCGGCGCCGTGGCGGCCAAGGAGACTGAGGACTGCCTGGCGGCCATCCGCGGTCTGATCTACGACCGGGAGAAGCTGACGGCCATGGCGGACAATATGCGCCGCCTCAAACGGCAGCTGGCGGAGAACAGCCTGGGGGCCATCCTGGAGAGGCTGCGTGTGATGAAGGGAGCGTGCGCGTGATGAAGAAAAAGAGACATACTGCGGGGCGTTTCGCCGTCCTGGCCGCGCTGGCCGCCCTGGCCGCCCTGGCGGGCCGGCTGGCGTGGGGCTGGAGGCAGGTGCACGCCCATGAGTAAGGGAAAACGTCTGGCAGGGGGCATCCTGCTGCTGGCCCTCATTGCCCTGACCTTTTATCTGCTGCTGCGCAACCAGCCCGTCTCCCAGCTGCTGGACGTGCTGGGCCGGGTGAAGCCGGGCTACGTGGTCCTGGGCCTGGGGCTGATGTTTGTCTTTGTGGGCTGCGAGGCCATGTGCTCCAAGCTGATTCTGGGCCGTCTGGGCCATTCGCTGACCTACCGGCGCTGCCTGAGCTTCTCCTTTGTGGGGTTCTATGTCAGCTCCATCACCCCCTCCGCCACCGGCGGACAGCCCGCCCAGATCTACTACATGAGCAAAAGCGGCGTCCCCGCCGCCCACGGGGCGCTGAACATGATGATGATCGCCGTGTGCTACCAGGTGACCGCGCTGCTCTACGCCGCCGCCGCGGCCATCGCCATGCCGGGGGTGCTCTCCGCCATGGGCGCGGGCATGGGCCTGCTGCTGCTCTACGGCGGGTTGGTTATGCTGGCCCTCACCGCCGGGATGCTCTGCTTCATGTTCCTGCCCAACGCCGCCCGGCGGCTGATGAACGGCCTGCTGAATCTGGGCGTCCGGCTGCGGGTGGTCCGGAACCGGGCCGCCGCAGAGGAGCGGCTGGAGCGGCAGATGGCCGAGTACCGCTCCGGCGCGGCCTGCTTCCGGCAGAACGCCGGGCTGGCGCCCGCGCTGCTGGGGCTGAACGCGGTGCAGCTCACCGCGCTGTTCCTGGTGCCCTTTGTGGTGTACAAGGCCTTTGGCCTGAGCGGCCACGGGGTCCTGGAGCTGGTGGGCGCCCAGGCGCTGCTCACCCTGGCCACCTCCTCGCTGCCACTGCCCGGGGCGGTGGGCGCCACGGAGGGGGGCTTTGTCACCCTGTTCGCCCTCTTCTTCGGCGCGGCCCTGGTGACGCCGGCGGTGCTGGTCTCCCGGGGCATCAGCTTCTACGCCTTCCTGCTCCTCAGCGGCCTTGTCACCCTGGGCGTCCACTTTGCCGCCAAGCGGTGGAGCGGCGAAAAAAACACGGGCGCAGCGGCGGCCGGGCTGAGTAAGGCGGCCCCCGCCGCGTAAGACGGTGCACACGCCGGCAAAGACGGAAAAAACGGAAAAGCGCGGTTTGGAAGCGCCTCCAAACAGAGGATTATTTTTACCGTGCACACAGCCGTGCCCCTTGTGGGGCGCGGCTTTTTTCGCTATAATAATGTCTGCTGAATCAACCGCCGCGCTGGTCCGGCGCGGCAGCGGAAGTACAGAGAGAACAAGGGAGGACGTTTGCTTATGAAGTATCTGGGCATTGACCTGGGCGGCATTAACGTGGCCGCCGCCGTAGTGGATGAGGCGGGCACCATTCTCAGCCGGGGCAAAGTTTCCACGCCCCGCACCGGCGCGGAGGCCGTGGCCGCCGCCATGGCCGAGGCGGCCCGCCAGGCGCTGGCCGCGGGGGGCTTCACCATGGACGATATCGCGTCGGTGGGCATCGGCTCGCCCGGCGTCATTGATCCCAGGAACGGCGTTGTGGAGTACTGGTCCAACCTGGACTTCCACAACGTGCCGCTGGCCGACATGCTCAAGGTCCGCCTGGGCAAGGAGGTCTATATTGAAAACGACGCCAACGCCGCGGCCCTGGGCGAGTACGCCGCCGGCGCGGGCAAGGGCAGCCAGTCCATGGTGGCCATTACCCTGGGCACCGGCGTGGGCGGCGGCGCCGTGCTGGACGGCAAGCTGTATACCGGCTTCAACTACGCCGGGCTGGAGGTGGGCCACTTCGTCATTGAGTACAACGGCCGCCTGTGCACCTGCGGCCGCCGGGGCTGCTTTGAGACCTACGCCTCCGCCACCGCCATCATCAAGCGGGCCCGGGAGCGGATGCAGGACAACCGGGAGACCCTGCTGTGGAAGCTGTGCGACGGCGAAGCGGAGAAGGTGGAGGCCCGCACCGTCTTTGACGCGGCGGCCCAGGGCGACCTGCTGGCCAGGGAGCTGGTGGAGGAGTACCAGTCCTATCTGGCCTGCGGCATCACCAGCCTGATCAACGTGTTCCAGCCCGAGGTGTTCTGCGTGGGCGGCGGCGTGGCCGGCGCCGGCGAGACCCTGATGGGGCCCGTGCGGGCCATTGTGGACCGGGAGGACTACGCCCGGGACAGCAGGCGCCGCACCATCCTCACCCTGGCCCAGCTGGGCAACGACGCGGGCATCATCGGCGCGGCCCTGCTGCCCCTGTTCCGCTGAGGGCGGGCGCGCACAAATCAAGAGAGAACCGTACCGTTTGGGGCGGGCGCCGCGCACAGCGGCGCCCGCCCTCAGCGTGTCGAAAAACCTCAATCAGAGGGCATCCGCTTGAGCAGGGCGGGGGAGCGCGAGGGGGCAGCCGCCCTGCTGTATTTCGCGCCGTCCGGGAAGATTGCCTTGCATTTTGAAGCGGAACCAGCTATACTAAATTCCAAATATATCAAGCGCAAGGAGGAAGAACTTCCATGGACATACCTCTACCCCTGCCCCTTCTCATCGGCGGCGCCGAGGAGGACGGGAATGACGGCGCACGGGAGAGCACCCGGCTGCCCGGGCGTATTGAGAAGATGAGCCGGCTCCAGCGGAGCTGGGCCGCGGCGGGCTGCGGCGCGGTGGCGGCCCCCACCTTTCGGGGCAACCGGTTCCGCCTGCCCCGCCGGGACGGGGAAGAGGACGTGGGGGGCTATAACCGGACCCTGGTGGAACTGACCCGCCGGTCGGTGGGGGAGCGGGTCCTGGTGGCCGGCGGCATAGGGCCTGCCGGGCAGGAGCTGGAGCCCTTCGGCGACATGAGCTTTGAGGAGTTGGTGACGGCCTATGCCGAGCAGGCCACCGCCCTGGAGGAGGCGGGCGTGGACCTGTTCCTGCTGGCGGAGGACATGACCATGGCCGAGGAGCGGGCCGCCATGCTGGCGGTGCGGCAGGCGTCCGGGAAGCCGGTGGTGGTGCTGGCCCGCTGCGACGAGGAGGGGCGCACCGCGTCGGGCACCGACGTGCTGGCCGCCCTGATTGTAATGCAGGGCATGGGGGCGGCCGCCTTCGGCCTGTCCTGCTGGGAGGGGGAGGAGGCGCTGCTGGAGCAGCTCCAGCGGCTGACGCCCTACGCCGCCGTTCCCCTGGCGGCGGTTGTCAGCCGGGCCGGGGCGGAGCTCCAGACCCTGGCGGAGGCGGGGGTGAAGCTCTTTGCCTGCGGCGGGGACCTCAGCGGCGAGGGCGTGGCGGCCCTGGCCCGGGGGCTGGAGCGGGTGGATTTCTCCCGCTTTGCGCCGCCGGAGCACGACCCGGACGTCATCCCCTGCGCCAGCGAGAAGGAGGCCAGGTTCATCACCCCCGATGTGGACGTGGGAGAGACCATCGAGTGCACCCCCGACCTGATGGAGGAGATTCTGGAAGCGGAGGAGACCTGTCCCCAGGGGGCGCTGAAAATCGCCATTCTGGAGGAGGACGACGTGGCCATCTTCGCGGAGAATCAGTATGTCGTCCGGGACGCCCTGTGCCTGTGGTCCGACGTGCCCGAGCTGCTGGAGCAGGCCCTGCGGGTCTACCAGGGCCGGGCCTTCTGGGACGGCACCGGGGACCTGGAGCCGGAGTTCCTGGCTGAGATGTCCAGGAAATACGGCCTGGTGCTGCTCTGAGGACAAAAGTACGCTCTGCCCCGCCGGGTGTGCCCGGCGGGGCTTTTCACACGCTGAGCGGGCGCTTTGGTGAAACAAACCAAAGCGCCCGCTTTTTTTCAGCCTGTATTTGACCGTTTCGGGCGGCAAACAGACCGCTTGAGACAAAACCGCTCTATGAGGGCAGGAGATTTTTATAATTTTACCTGTGAAGCGCCGGGAAGCCTGTTTCCGCGGCGCAGATGAGGGCGGCTGGCCCTCTGATATTTTTATGGAGGAGGAGAAAACGGAATAAGAGCCTGACAAAACGAGAACAAGCAGAGGAGGACGTATATGAAAAGAAAAGCGGCAATTCTGCGCGGCGTGGCCGGAATTATGGCATTTTTGTTTTTCCTGTGCACCGCCGCAACCACGCTGACCTTCCACTACGCGGGCGTCATCAACCAGGCGCTGGGCGTCTCCACCACCCAGATTATCCACAGCGATGACGCCGCGGCGGCCGGCGCGGTGGTCTATGACAACGAGTACGGCACTGACCCCAGCAACAACCAGGCGGCCCTGATGCTGGAGATGGACGTGGCCGCCGAGAACATCAGGCAGGCCGAGGAGGGTTCTGTGCTCCTGACCAATAACGGGGCCCTGCCTCTGGCGAAGGGCGCTGGCGTGACCCTGTTCGGCAACGGCGCGTTCCACCCTGTGGGAACCTCCACCAGCACCCCCTTTGAGTCTATTGCGGCCTCCACGCTTACCTCCGCCCTCCAGGACGCCCTGGGCGCGGAGAACGTGAACGCCACCCTGGGCGACACCGCCTACGCCAGCCTGGGCACCACCAGCATTACCTCGGTGGCGGAGGCCCCCATCGCCGACGTGAGGGCCCAGGAGAGCTCCTGGCAGAGCAGCTGCAATGACGCCGCCATCGTGGTCCTCTCCCGGGCGGGCAGCGAGAGCAACGACGCATCCCTCTACAACGACGACGGAAACCACTATCTGGGCCTGTCCGACAACGAGGCCGACCTGATGGCCTACCTCCAGAGCCAGAAGGAATCCGGCGTGTTCGGCAGCATCATCGTGCTCATCAACTCCGAGCAGGCCATGGAGCTGGACTGGCTGGACGACTACGGCGTGGACGCCTGCATGCTGGTGGGCCGTCCCGGCGCGGTGGGCTACACCGGCGTGGTCAACCTGCTGGTGGGCGCCGCCAACCCCTCCGGCCGGGTGGTGGACACCTACGCCGCCAATTCGCTGTCCGCTCCCGCCGTCACCTATGCGGGCAACAACACCCAGCAGTGGTCCAACCTGGACTGGGTGGCCGCCAACAACCCGGACTGGGGCGCCGACGGCACCTCGGAGAGCAACTGGATTCTCTACGCCGAGGGCATCTACACCGGCTACAAGTACTATGAGACCCGGTACGAGGACACCGTTCTGGGCGCGGGCAATGCCGCCAGCGCCGCAGGCTCCTCCACCGGCGGGGCCTGGAGCTACAGCGACGAGGTGGTCTTCTCCTTCGGCCACGGCCTGAGCTATACCACCTTTACCCAGACCCTGGACAGCGTGGAGTACGACCCCAACACCGACTCCTATCTGGTGGACGTCACCGTGACCAACACCGGCGGCATGGCCGGCATGGATGTGGTGGAGGTCTACGCCCAGACCCCCTACGGCGACTATGAGAAGCAGAACAGGGTGGAGAAGGCCGCCGTCCAGTTTGTGGGCATGGGCAAGACCGACACCCTGGAGCCGGGTGAGAGCGAGACCGTCACCGTGGAGGTGGACCGCTACTTCCTGGCCAGCTACGACGCCTATGGCGCGGCTGGGTACATCCTTAGCGCCGGGGACTACTATCTGGCCATCGGGTCCAGCGCCCACGACGCGCTGAACAACATCCTCGCCGCCAAGGGCTTCACCACCGCCGACGGCATGGACTATGACGGCGACGCCGGCAAGACCCACACCTGGAACCAGGCCGAACTGGACACCGAGAGCTATGACCTGTCCCGCATCACCGGCGTGGAGGTCACCAACCTGTTTGACAAGGCCGACATCAACTACTACGGCTATGAGTTTACCTACCTCTCCCGCTCCGACTGGGAGGGCACCTATCCCGCCGAGGCCATCGAGGTGGCCATGACCGAGGAGATGCTGGAAGACGCCATTCCCGACTGGTACAATGCCGCGGACTACGATACCGGAGAGGAGTTTACCTTCGGCGCGGACAACGGCCTCACCTTCGCCGACCTGTACTACACCGACTTTGACGACGAGGAGACCTGGAACGCCTTCCTGGACCAGCTGACCGTGGAGGAGATGCTCAGTCTCATCTCGGACAACGATGGATATGACGCCATCGAGAGCGTGGGCATGCCAGGCGCCAACCGCACCGATGACAACACCGGCATCGGCAACCTGGTGTGCAACAACAGCAGCTGTATCGGCTGGGTGTCCGAGGTCACCACCTCCCGCACCTGGAACACCGAGCGCTTTGACCAGCGGGGCCGCCTGCTGGGCATTGAGGCCCTGTTCTGCGGGGCCACCGAAATCTGGTACGGCGGCGGCGACCTGCACCGTACCCCCTTCGGCGGGCGCAACCACCAGTACTGGTCCGAGGACGGCAACTTCGGCTACATTGTGGGCACCCACGAGGCCGCCGCCATGCAGGCGGTGGGCACCACCTTCTGCATCAAGCACTTCGCCCTCAACGACCAGGACTACGCCCGGGACGGCGTGGCCACCTTTACCAACGAGCAGGCCCTGCGCGAGAACTACCTCCGGGCCTTTGAGGGGGCCTTCTGTGAGGGCGGCGCCCTGAGCGTCATGACCGCCTTCAACCGCATCGGCTGCGTACCCAACAACGCCAACTCCGCCCTGCTGGACGGCGTGCTGCGGGGCGAGTGGGGCTTCCAGGGCCACGTCACCTCCGACGGCTACTCCTCCTACGCCTACAAGAACCACTTCGCCGAATTCCTGGTCACCGGCCAGGACTACTACTGCCTGGACGCCGGCGCCTACCGCAACGCCATCCAGAGCCTGATTGACAGCGGCGACACCGCTATCATCTCCCACCTGCGGGAGGCCGCCAAGCACGACCTCTATGTTCTCAGCCGGACCTGGTCGATCAACGGCCTGACCAGCGGCAGCACCATCCTCACCATCGTGCCCGGCTGGCAGAAGGCCCTGCTGATCGCCACGGCGGTGCTGGGCGTGGGCTTTGTGGCCTGCACCGCCGCCAGCGCCGCCATGGTGTACAAGAAGAAGCACATTGCGGAGGTGAAGTAAGGTATGAAGGGAAAAAGCGTCAGCGCCAAGCTGAGTCTGATCGCTGTGGCGGTCAATCTGATCACTCTGATTGCCTTTGTGATTTACGGCACGATTTACAGCTACATGGACTCCATGGTGGTCCTCTCCCTGCTGCTGAGCACAGTCTGCGGCGGGGTCTATGCCCTGGTGGACAGGAAGGCTACCGAGTTCCTCAACCTGGTCCAGGTGCTCCTGGTGTCCTACGGCGTGGGCCTGTTCTTCCTGAACAGCTACCCCGTCTGGGCTGACCGGCTCAACAACATCACCATGTACGGAGCCCGGGGCTCCCTGGTACCCGTGGTGGCCATCATTCTGCTCTGCTTCGCCACGGCCATCCTGGGGATTGCCTCCTGCTTCACCAGAAAGGAGGCGGCTTGAATGAAACTGCGTAAACTTCTCAGCCTGCTGCTCATGGTGTGCGTGTTGGGCCTGCTGTGCACCTCCTGCGCCACCACGGCTCTGGACAACATCAACACCTATTACGCCGAGGTGGGCGCTGTCATGGACGACTGGTTCGCCAGCAGCACCTCCGCCGACGGCTCCGCCACAGAGAGCCAGAACGCCGCCGCCAAGCTGGACACCCCCGCCGACTTCACCCTCAGTGAGAACGGCGACTACTCCTTCACCGGCGTGGCCAATGCGGACTACTATCTGGTCTACTTCTGCGCCCCCGACGCCACCGGCGACAGCGATCCCTTCCTCTTCTCCAGCAACTCCATCGCCGCCACCGGTACCGGCGGCGAGACCTACTCGGGCAACATTGACGACCTGGTCCAGTACGGCTACGGCGAGTATCTGGTGAAGGTGTTCGCCTTCCCCAGCCTGAACGACTCCGCCCACGCCATGTCCACCGCCGCCACCGCCAGCTACTCCTTCTCCGGCGCCCAGGACGCCCCGGTGGTGGATTACCTGTGGAACACCTTTGACGGCACTGTTGACGTGCAGCTGTCCAACATCGACACCTACATGTACCAGGCCTACCCCGACTCGGTGGAGGTGACCTTCACCAACACCGCCGACCCCAGCGATACTGTGGTCGTCACCATCGAGGACCTGTCTGCCGATCACTACAGCGCCACGTCGGATGCCCTTACCAGAGGCGCGACCTATGACATCACCGCGGTGAATCACAGCGAAAACGCCTATGTGACCAACGGGACTTCCGACACCGCCCAGGTGGCCCAGGGCGTCACCTTCGGCGGGCACAATGTCATCTCGGCCGATTACTACTATACCGACGGCATCGCCCGCAACTCCTTCAGCTATCCCCAGTACGTGGACCGCTTTGACCTGATCAACGGCGGCGTGTTCAACTGCGGCAACAGCTCCATCAGCTTCAACTTCACCGCCACGCCCACCGCCGCCTCCGCAGGCTCGGCCTACACCTACAGCATGACCAGCGACAACCGGCCCTTTGCCATTCAGGACGGCACCCTGGAGCTCTATACCGACGGCACCTTCCGCTTCGACCAGTACAGCGAGATGCCGCCCCAGGGCCCCTCTCACATTGAGGGCATCTGGACCGACAACGGGGACGGAACCGCAAACCTGAGCTTCGACCACTCCACCCTGCGCACCTCTCTGGACCCGGATTATTGATTTTCCCCGGACGGGGACAGAAAAGGCGGCCCGCCGCAGACCAAAGGCCTGCGGCGGGCCGCTCAGCTTGTCAAAAAGCCCTCCTGCAAGGAGTTCCGTCGTCCGCAGACGACGGAATAAAACGAAATTCCGTCATTTCCGGGGACATGCGCCTCGGAAATGACACTTCTCACGAAGTTTTTGCCGACAATTTCACAAGAAATCGAGGTAGAAATTTCGTGCAGTTCTTCTCGAAAAAGCGGCGCAGACACTTTTTCGACAGTCTCGGCGGACCGCCTTTTTGCTTTACTGGGGAAGAGGGATGGAGATGCTCAGCAGAAAGAGATGGTCCTCCGCGCTCACCGCCATGTGGCCGCCGTACTTCTTTACGGTGTAGCCGATGCTGCGGATGCCGAAGCCGTGGCTGCTCTTGTCCGCCTTGGTGGTGAGGGGCAGGCCGTTTTCAAAGCGGAGCGTACCCTCGAAGTAATTCTCAAACTGGATGAGCAGCAGGCCGCTCTTGCTCCACACCGATACGGCAATGGCCCGCTTCTCCGGGTCTGTCAGAACGCCGACGCTCTCAATGGCGTTGTCAATGGCATTGCCGAAGATGGTGTACACGTCCACATCGTCCAGGAAGGACAGCCGCCGCCCGTCGGCCATGCAGGTCATGGTGATCTGGTGGGCGCCGCAGTACAGGCTCTTTTCGGTGAGGACGGTGTCCAGCACCCGGCTGCCCGTCTCCGGCGTGGAGTCGTAAATCTGGATGGAGCGCTCAATCTCGGACAGATGGGCCTCCCGCTGCTCTTCCGAGGAGATATTACGCAGGGCGGCCACCTGGTGCTTCAGATCGTGGCACTTGCGGTTGATGATGTCAATGGTCTCCCGGGTGAGCTCGTACTGTTCCCGCTGCTGGCGGGCGAGCTGCTGCTGGAGCACCAGCTCCCGCTCCAGCCGGGAGCGGTTGCGCTGGTTGACCTGCCCCCAGAACATGGATACGCAGCAGAAGATGCCGTACAGGTGGCAGACAATGCTGATGCCGGGATTGTCTGCCGCCAGGGTCTGGGCCGCGGTGCTGAGGAGCCAGACCACCGCCAGCGTACCGATGGAGGAGAAGAGGGTCTGGTGGACGTCCACGTCGTACCGGCCGCCGCCGGCCAGGTTCCGGCCAAAGAAGAAGTAGAGCAGGACAAAGACAGTGGGATAGATCACAAAATAGGGGAGGGAGAGGCCGGGCGGGATTTCCCACGACACGCCGGGGAGCAGGAAGCGGATAATGGAGTAGACGGCGTAGGCGATGTGCTGGTAGGCATACCCGCACACGCCGCAGTAGACGGCGTCGGTCACCGGCAGGTCGCAGCACAGCCACACCAGGGCGATGACCACCAGCAGCTCCAGCAGGTAGCTGAAGGTGCCATGGGGGATGAAGAAGGAGAGAGCCAGGGAAGCCGGGATGCCCAGGGCCAGCTTGGGCCACAGATGGGGCCGCTTGGCCAGGGGGATGGCGAAGAGGCCGCAGGCCAGCAGCAGGTCCCTGGTCTGGACGGTCTGCTTGAGAAAATTGTCCAGCAGGTCGAGAAATTCCATCTACCTTCCCCCCTTTCCGTAGTACTCAGTCACTGCAAGCAGAAATTCTTCCCGCTTCCTGCGGCTCATGAGCAGCTCGTCTCCTCCGGCCATGACCACCCGGTCGCTCTTGATGAGCTGGATATGGCGCAGGTTGACCAGATAGCCCTTGTTGCACCGGGCAAAGTGCTGCCCCTCCAGCGCCTCCTCCAGCTCCTGGAGGGTGCCCCGCATGGTGTACACCCCGTCGGTCATGTGGATCTGGAGCCGGTGGTCGCTCACCTCCGCATAGCGGATGTCCGAGGCGGATATCTTCTGCATTCCGTCCCTGGTGTGGATCATCAGGCTCTTCTGAGCCCGGCTGTGGAGGTAGGAGAAGGCCTTTTTCAGCTTGACGGACAGGGAGAAGTAGTTCACCGGCTTGAGCATAAAGCCCAGGGCCTCCACCTCATAGCCGCTGATGGCGTACCTGGCCAGGTTGGTGATGAAGAGAATCAGCACCTCGCTGTCCGCCCGGCGGATCTTCCGGGCTGCGGTCATGCCGTCCAGATGGGGCATTTCAATATCCAGGAGGAGCAGATCGTAGACAGGGCGGTATTCCTCCGCCAGCTCCATGCCGTCGGGGAACCAGTGGACCTCCAGTTCCTCTCCGTTCTCACGGCCGTACCGCTCCAGATACTCCTGCAGCTGCCGGGCGCAGGCCTGGTCATCCTCCGCAATGGCGATGCGGAACACAAAATTCCCCCCCCTCTGCACGAAACACTCATCTGAATGGTTAGAATCTGTAGGTTTTGACCGCCTTCCCCATCCGCTTCAGGCAGTCGGACAGCTGGTCGGCGATCTGCATCTTCCGGTCGAACCCGATGGGCAGCCCCTCCGCCTGGTGGGCGGGATTGACCGCCCGGCCGATGTACAGGTTGACATCGGTGGCCTCCTCAAAGAGCATCCGGGCGGCCAGGGAGGCGCCGTCCTTTTTATAGCCCCACTCAGCGTACCGGGCGTTGTCTCCCAGGTAGTCCTGGGCGTACTCCACCACCCGGCTCAGGGTGACCACCCCCTCGGTGACCAGGTCCACCCCCTCCAGCTTTGCGGTGGGGGGGATCTCCGGATCCACATAGGCGGGGAGGGAGGTGTCCAGCTCCCGGCCCAGGTGCCGCGCGGCCAGGGCGGAGGTGGTGCCGCCGGAGACAATGTGCTTCCCCGGCTCGGCGAAGAAGGAGGCGAGCATGCCCTCCTCGTCGTCCGGGTCCCGGGAGGGGCCCAGCATCAGGCTGACGGTCTGCCGCCGCCGGAGGCGGACGGTGCACACCGTGGTGTCGTCCCCGGGCCGCCCGCCGTAGAGCCGGCGGCACTCCCCGGCCAGAAGGGAGGACACGGTCTTGGCGGTGGCGTTGGGGTCGTACATGGTCTCCAGAAACTGGCCGATGGCCCACCGGTCCCAGGTCAGGTCCAGCACCGGGCCCACGCTGGCGTGGAGAGCCCCGTCGCTGAAGGCCACAAAGGTGTCGTGCTCCATGAGGTCAAGGTCGGCCTGGTAGATCTTCTTGCCGTCAATCTCCACCATGTCCTGGGGATAGGCGTAGGGGCGGCCGTCCCGCAGGAGGATGACGTGGGGGTTGTCAAACTGGATGATCTGGGCCGTCCGGCCCCCCGCGAAGCGTAGGATGGTAAAGGTGGAGTAGGCCACCTGCCGCTCCGAGCACACCGGCAGGGTGGCGGCGATGGTGTCCACGCAGTCGGCCAGGGACAGGCCGTTGGCCATCATGGTGGAGATGATCTTGGCCGTCAGGGTGGAGAGGATGCTGGCCTTTACCCCGGATCCCAGCCCGTCGGCCAGCACCACCACCAGGCTGCCGTCCTCCCCGTCCACAATCTCCACGTGGTCGCCGCACAGCTGCTCGCCGAATTTGTTCAGGCTCACATAGCCCACATCGGGAATCAGTTCACTCATGGCCCAGGCTCTCCTTCAGCTTGGTGAGGGCCACCTTGGTCTCCGCCGCCGTCTCCCCCAGCAGGGAGGCGATCTCCTGGACGGTGCGCATCTGCTTGGCGATGACCTTGTCCGCCACATCCAGGGTGATGGCGTTCACCGCCTCCCGGCGCTCCCGCTCCCGCTGCTCCGCGGTGATGTCCCGCATGATGCAGATGAGGATGCGGTAGCCCTCGTCGTAGGTGACCATCTGCTCCACATATTTGTCATAATCCCGGAGGTAGAGGCACTTCCGGTGGCAGGGGCGGCCCAACTGGAGGGTCTCCGTATAGACCTCCGGGGCCAGCAGGCCCCCGGGCTGGGTCCCCTTCAGCGCCTCCGGCCCGGCCCCCAGCAGGCGGCAGGCCGCGTCGTTGACCTGCTGGATGACCAGCGCGTCGTCAAAGACCACAATGGCGTTGGGGGTGTTCTGGATGATGTGGTCGGAGAAGGATTCGGCCCGCTCCTTCAGGTAGGGCAGGCACATGGTGATGTCCGCCTTGCCCGCCAGCACGGCGGCCGCCTTCTCCCGGCAGGTGTCGTACCCGCAGGTGCCGCAGTTGAGCTCGTCGGCGGGGCGGGTCTTGCCCATCTGCCGCAGCACCTCCTCAATGGCGGCGCTGCCCGGCTTGACCTGGCCGGTGAGCAGCAGGGGGAAGCGCTTGTTCATCTTCTCCGGCGGCAGGGGCGCAAAGGGGAAGTCGGCGGGGCCGGCGTATCGGTCCACGGTGACGAAATCCCGCACCGCCGCCCGGCGGTTCTTGCCCATGGCCGGGCCGCCGATGCAGCTGCCGGGACAGGCGGACATCTCGATAAAGCACTTGCCCATCCGCCCGGCGGCGATGTCCCGCAGGGCGGTGATGCAGTTGTCAATGCCGTCCACCGCCAGATAGGCGTAGTCCGGGCTGCGCTGGGCCATGGTGCGCAGAATGCCCCCGGTGGTGGGGAAGAGGCGGGCCCGGCTCTCCCGGTTGCCGTCGGTCCCCGGCTCCAGGGCCACCCCGGCCTGGTCCAGCCAGGCGGACAGCTCCTCGAAGGTGAGGACGCAGTCCACAATGCCGGGGTAGGACTCGGCCTCGTCCTTTTTGGAGATGCAGGGCCCGATGAACACGGTACGGCACCCGGGGTGCCGCCGCTTCAGGTCCCGGCAGTGGGCCTGCATGGGGGAGACCACCTTGGCCAGGGCGGGCAGCGCCTCGGGGAAGTGCTTCTGTACCAGCAGGTTCACCGTGTGGCAGCAGGTGGAGATGATGACCTCCTGCTCCCCGGCGGCGGTGAGGCGCTCGTACTCCGTCTTGACCATGGTGGCCCCCAGGGCGGTCTCCTCCGCGCCCGCAAAGCCCAGGGCCTTCAGAGCCGCCTCCATGGAGGAGATGGTCACCCCCTCCCAGGCCGCCACAAAGGACGGGGCCACGCTGGCGTACACCGGCGCGCCGCCGGAGAGCAGGGCCCGGGCGGCGGGCAGGTCGTCCCGCACCTCCTTGGCGTTCTGGGGGCAGGCCACAAAGCACCGCCCGCAGAGGATGCACTCGTCGGGGACAATATTGGCCTGGTGGTCGGAGAACCGGATGGACTTGACGGGACAGTTGCGGATACACTTGTAGCAGTTCTTGCAGTTGGACTTTTTCAGCCTGATATAGTCGCCCATGGGCCGCGCCTCCCCATAATTTCTTACATTTAGTATATCGGCGGAAGGTTCGTCTGTCAATCTGGACGGCTGCTTCTCCTGAGGCCGCGCTACCGCCCGAAAATTCCGGAACTTCCGCTGGCCGGCCCGCCCAACCGGCCGGGCCGGCCGGGCGCGCATTTTTGGGCCGGCGGGCGGAAAAATAATCCTTGCCAAAGGGACGCTTGTGTCCTAATATGGAGTCTGGGGCCTCCGCCGCGCAGCGCGGGGAGGTTCCGACGGAAAGGAGCGTAAGAAAATGAAATTTTCCGATATGACCTATACCCGCCCCGACCTGGAGGCCGCCAAGGCCGCCATCAGCGCCCACACCGATGCGCTGAAGGGGGCGGAATCCTATGAGGAGGCCAGGGCTGCCTTCCTGAAGATGCAGGAGCTGTACCGCCACCTCTACACCGCCTACACCCTGGCCTCTGTCCGCCACACCATCGACACCCGGGATACCTACTATGACGAAGAGGCCCGCTTCATGGCCGAGAACATGCCCCTTCTGCGGGAGGCGCAGCAGGACTTCCAGAAGGCCCTGCTGGAGTGCCCCTTCCGGCCTGACTTTGAGGCCGAGTACGGCACGCTGTTCCTGAAGAATATGGAGATGGAGCTCAAGACCTTCATCCCCTCCATCGTGCCCCAGATGCAGCGGGAGAACGCCCTGACCCTGGACTATGAGAAGCTCATCGCCTCCGCCCAGATCCCCTTTGAGGGCGGCGTGTACACCCTGTCCCAGCTGACCCCCTTCAAGCAGGACGCCGACGACGACCGCCGCCGTGCCGCCTGGGAGGCGGAGGGCCGCTTCTATCTGGAGCACGGGGAGGAGCTGGACGCCCTCTATGACGAGCTGGTCCAGGTCCGTACCCGCCAGGCCCGTGAGATGGGCTATGACAACTACGTGGAGCTGGGCTACTACCGCATGAGCCGCAACAGCTACACCAAGGAGGACGTGGAGAAGTTCCGCGCCGCCGTGGTGAAGTATCTGGTGCCCGCTGCCGAGCAGGTGGTGAAGGCCCAGGCCAAGCGGCTGGGCAAGGAGTACCCCCTGAACTTTGCCGATGCGGCCCTCTTCTACCGGGGCGGCAACGCTGTGCCCCAGGGCGGTCCCGACGACATCTTGGCCCAGGGCGTGGGCTTCTACCACGACCTGTCCCCCGAGACCGCGGAGTTCATCGACTTCATGATGGACGGTGAGCTGCTGGACGTGCTCTCCCGCACCGGCAAGGCCGGCGGTGGCTACTGCACCGATATCCCCGACTACCGCAGCCCCTTCATCTTTGCCAACTTCAACGGCACCCAGGGGGACGTGGAGGTCATGACCCATGAGGCCGGCCACGCCTTCGCCGCCTACATGGCCCGTGACATGGTGCCCATGGAGAACCAGAGCCCCACCTATGAGTCCTGCGAGATCCACTCCATGTCCATGGAGTTCTTTGCCTGGCCCTGGTCGGAGAAGTTCTTCGGGCCCCAGGCGGACAAGTTCCGCTACAAGCACCTGTCCGACGCCGTCACCTTCATCCCCTACGGCACCATGGTGGACCACTTCCAGCACGTGGTGTACGAGAACCCGGACATGACCCCCGCCCAGCGCCATGCGGTGTGGAAGGAGCTGCTGGGGGTGTATATGCCCTGGATGAAGCTGGGGGAGATCCCCTTCTACGGGGACGCCAAGGGCTGGCAGCGCCAGAGCCACATCTACGAGCGGCCCTTCTACTATATCGACTACTGCCTGGCCCAGACCGTGGCCCTGGAGTTCTGGAACCTGATGCAGACCGACCGCGCCGGCGCCTGGCAGCGGTACCTGGGCCTGGTGAAGCTGGCGGGCACCCGGACCTTCACCGAGCTGGTGGCCTCCGCCGGGCTGGACACCCCCTTCGGGGACGACGCCCTGCGCACCGTCTCCGCCGCCGCCCTCCGCTGGCTGGAGCAGGCGGACCCCGCCTCCCTGGCCTGAGTCCCATATGTGCCCGCCGCGGCTCCCGCGGCGGGGAGGCAGGGCAGGAACAAACAGAATACCGCCCCGCAGCGGGGCAGGAGAAAGGAAGATGAAACATGGAAACGTTTGAGCTGAAAAAGGGCTTCTATTTCACCGGCGCCATTGACCATGACCTGCGGGTGTTCGACATTATCATGTACACCGAGTTCGGCACCACCTACAACTCCTACGTCCTCAAGACCGGGAAGCACACCGTGCTCTTTGAGACCGCCAAGGCCAAGTGCTGCGACGACTGGCTGCGGAAGGTGGGGGAGATTACCCCCATCGAGGAGGTGGACTACCTGGTGGTGAGCCACACCGAGCCCGACCACTCGGGCAGCATCGAGCGGCTGCTGGACCTGAACCCCCGGCTGAAGATTGTGGCCACTGGCTGCGCCCTGGGCTTCCTGAAGGAGATTGTCAACAAGGACTTCTACTCCATCGCCGTCAAGGACGGCCAGACCCTGGAGCTGGACGGCAAGACCCTGGAGTTCATCGTGGTCCCCAACCTCCACTGGCCCGACACCATGTACACCTATATCCGGGAGGACAAGACCCTGGTGACCTGCGACTCCTTCGGCTCCCACTACGCCATGGACGAGGTGGTGGCCAGTAAGGTCACCGACCGGGAGGGCTATCTCCGGGCCACCAAGTACTACTTTGACTGCATCATCGGGCCCTACAAGTCCTTCATGCTCTCCGCCCTCAGGCGGGTGCGCCAGCTGGAGCTGGACATGATCTGCCCCGGCCACGGCCCGGTGCTGGACTGCAATATCCCCTGGATGCTGGACACCTATGAGGAGTGGTCCACCGTCATCAACCCCAACCCCAGGACCACGGTCATCATCCCCTACGTCAGCGCCTACGGCTACACCGGCAGACTGGCCCAGGCCATCGCCCAGGGCATCCGGGAGAGCGGCGACATCGACGTGCGCACCTACGACATGGTGGAGGCCGACGCGGCCAGGGTGGCCGAGGAGCTGCTGTACGCCGACGGCTTCCTGCTGGGCACGCCCACCATTGTGGGCGAGGCCCTCAAGCCTATCTGGGACCTGACCACCGGCATGTTCGCCGCCACCCACGGCGGCAAGCTGGCCAGCGCCTTCGGCAGCTACGGCTGGAGCGGCGAGGGCGTGCCCCACATCATGGAGCGCCTCAAGCAGCTCAAGCTGAAGACGGTGGAGCCCTTCCGGCTCCGCTTCAAGCCCAGCGAGGGCCAGCTGGAGCAGGCCAGGGACTTCGGCCGGAATTTCGGCCAGACCCTGCTGGAGAACCGGAAGAGCGTCAGGCGGGCCCCCGCCCGGAAGGTGAAGTGCAAGGTGTGCGGCGCCGTGTTTGACGAGGGCGCGGAGGTCTGCCCCGTGTGCAAGGTGGGCCCCGAGCACTTCGCGCCCCTGGACAAGGAGACAACCCCCGCCGTCCCCAAGGCCGGGGAGAAGGTGCGCTGCAAGATCTGCGGCGCCGTGTTCGACGGCTCCAAGGAGCGCTGCCCGGTGTGCGGCGTGGGGCCGGAGTACTACGTCAAGCTGGATGAGCAGAAGGCCGCGGCGCCCAAGGGCGGCCGCAGGCTGGTGAAGTGCCTGGTGTGCGGCGAGATTTTCGACGCCTCTCTGGACACCTGCCCGGTGTGCGGCGTGGGCCGGGACAAGTTCGTGGAGGTGGAGGAGGAAAAGACCGCCTTCCGCAACGACACCCGGAACAGCTATGTCATCCTGGGCAACGGCTGCGCCGGCGTCAGCGCGGCGGAGGCCATCCGGGAGCGGGACAAGACCGGCCGCATCCTGCTTATCTCCAACGAGGGCCCGGCCTACCAGCGGCCCATGCTCACCAAGGCCATGCTCTCCGGCCTGACTGAGGAGCAGATGGCCCTTCATCCCGCCGGGTGGTATGAGGCCAACAACATCGTGCAGATTCTGAACCGGCAGGTCATCTCCGTGGACACCGAGAAGAAAACCGTCACCCTGGACGGCGGCAGCGCCCTGCCCTACACCAAGCTCATTTTCGCTCTGGGCAGCGAGTGCTTCATCCCGCCCATCCCCGGCCACGACCAGGCCGGCGTGGTGGCCATCCGCCGCATCGGCGACGTGGAGAAAATCCAGGCCATGGGCGCCGCCCTGAAGCGGGCCGTGGTCATCGGCGGCGGCGTGCTGGGCCTGGAGGCGGCCTGGGAGCTGCGCAAGGCCAGGTGCGAGGTGACCGTGCTGGAGCTGGCGCCCCAGCTCATGGGCCGCCAGCTGGACGACGCGGCGGCCCAGCTGCTGCTCAAGCAGTGCGGCAAGGCGGGAGTCCGGGTGGAGACTGGCGTCCAGATTGCCGCCATCGAGGGGGACGGCAAGGTGACCGGCGTGAAGCTGGGCACCGGCGAGGTCATCCCCGCCGACCTGGTGGTGGTGTCCTGCGGCGTCCGGGCCAACACCGCCGTCGCCAAGGCCGCCGGGGTGGAGACCGACCGGGCCATTGTGGTCAGTGAGACCATGGAGACCAACCTGCCCGGCGTGTACGCCTGCGGCGACTGCGCCCAGTTCCAGGGGGTCAACTTCGCCCTCTGGCCCGAGGCCCAGGAGCAGGGTAAGGTGGCCGGCGCCTGCGCCACCGGCGACCTGGCCGCCTACAAGCCCATCTCTCCCATCCTGGCCTTCCACGGCATGGACACCGAGCTCTTCTCCCTGGGCGACCCGGGCAAGAACCCCGGCGTGGCCTATCAGACCGTGGAGCTCCGGGATGACGCCCAGGGCCGTCTGGAGCGGTACTACTTCACCGGCGGCCGTCTGTGCGGCGTGATTCTGGTGGGCGATGTGTCCAAAATGGCGGACATGATCAAGGCCGTGGAGGAGAAGCGGCCCATGGACAAGTTCTTCGCTTAAACAGAAAAGAGGGCCAATTCGAGGGCCGGAGGCTTTATGTCTCCGGCCCCTGTTCTGACCGGGCGGCAATTGTTGCGCGGCGGGCGGGGAAATGGTATGATAAAGACAAAGTAGCGATGGAGGAGGCGGCGGCTGTGATACGGATTGCCCTGGTGGAGGATGAGGAGAGCTACGTGGCAACCCTGCGGGAATTTCTCGCCCGCTACGAGCGGGAGCGGGGGGAGCGGCTTCAGATCACCGTGTTTTCCGACGGAGACGAGATCGCCCTGGGCTACAGGAGCGAGTACGACGTGATCCTCATGGACATTGAGATGCGCTTTATGGACGGCATGACCGCCGCCGAGGAGATCCGGCGGGTGGACCCGGAGGTCATCATCATCTTCATCACCAACTCCCCCCAGTACGCCATCAAGGGCTACGCGGTGGACGCGCTGGACTATGTGCTCAAGCCCCTGACCTATTTCGCCTTCTCCCAGCGGATTGACCGTGCGCTGGAGCGGCTGGGCAACCGGGCGCAGCGGTATATGATGATCAACATCAAGGGGGGCAGCAGGAAGCTGGACGTCTCCAGGGTGTGGTTCATCGAGGTGCGGGACCACGAGCTCATCTACCACACGGAGGAGGGGCCCATCACCACCACCGGCACCATGCGGGAGGCGGAAAAGACCCTGGAGGGCTGTTCCTTTTTCCGGTGCAACAAGGGCTATCTGGTGAACCTGGAACATGTGGACGCCATCCGGGAGGACAACGCCATTGTCCACGGGGAGACCGTGCAGGTGAGCCGGGCCAGGAAAAAGGCCTTTCTGGACGCCCTGAACAACTACCTGGGCGAGGTGAGCAAATGAACGGGGAGCTGCTGGGCAACATCCCCCGGATCCACACCGCCCTGGCCGAGTGGATTGCCTGCATGTTCTGCGTGGTCCAGCTGCCCAACCGCTTTCACGGACCAAAGCTCTGGGCGGCGTCGGGGGGCTTTCTGGCCGTGCTGTGCGCCTTTCTGGAGCTGACGGGGGACCTGCCCGTGGGCTGGTTTCTGCCCTGTATCCTGGCCTCCGCGCTCATCATGTTCGGTTTTTTGGCCTGCTGCTGTAAAATCCCCCTGCCAAACGCGGCCTACTGCTGTGTCCGCGCCTTCATCATCGCGGAGTTTGCCGCCTCTCTGGAATGGCAGCTGTACAGCTACTACTGGTATGCTGTGGCGGGCGGGGAGGACACCGGAGCGCTCGTCCGCTGGGCCTTCCTGCTGGGGACCTATTTTGTGGTGTTCGGTCTGCTCTACCTGCTGGACTTCCGGCGGCGGAGCAGCGACGTGGCCCTCCAGGCCGCCCAGCTGACCGCCCGGGAGCTGTGGTCCTCGGTGGCCATCGGCGCGGCCATCTACGGCCTGAGCAACCTGAGCTATGTGACGGTCAACACCCCCTTCTCCGGCCAGGGAGTCTATGAGATCTTCAATATCCGCACCCTGGTGGACCTGGGCGGCATCGCCATTCTCCACGCCTACCACGTCCAGCTCTCCGAGCTCCACGCCCGGCGGGAGGTGGACGCCCTTCAGAACGTGCTCCACGCCCAGTACACCCAGTACCAGCAGAGCCAGGAGAGCATTGAGCTCATCAACCGGAAGTACCACGACCTGAAGCACCAGATCGCCGTCCTCCGGTCAGAGGCGGACACGGAGAAGAAAAACGCCTATCTGGACCGGATGGAGGAGGAGATCAGGGCCTACGAGGCCCAGAACAAGACGGGCAACCAGGTGCTGGACACGGTGCTCACCAGCAAGAGCCTCTACTGCCAGCAGCACAACATCAGCCTGACCAGCGTGGTGGACGGCACGCTGCTGAATTTCATGGACGAGATGGACCTGTGCACCCTCTTCGGCAACGCTCTGGACAACGCCATTGAGAGCGTGGAGAAGGTGCAGGACCTGGAGAAGCGGCTGATCCATCTCTCGGTTGCCCGGCAGAAGGCCTTCGTCCACGTCCGCCTGGAGAACACCTATGCGGGAGAGCTGAAGTTCGAAGGAGATTTGCCCGTCACCACCAAGGCGGACAGCCGGAACCACGGCTACGGCCTGAAGAGCATCCGGCAGACAGCCAAAAAATACGGCGGATCCGCCACCGTCGCCGCCAGGGGAGAGTGGTTTGAGCTGCGGGTGCTCATCCCCCTGAACGGAATGTAACAACGCAAAAACAGGCCCGGACTTTGGCAAAACGCCCAAAAAGTCCGGGCCTGTTTTTGTGTTTTATGGACAGAAGCCGGACGGATTACGGGAGAAAAACGACCGTTCACGGGCACGGCGCTCCGGCGGGGAAATTTTGTGGTACGCTATTGACGAAATGAGACGGCGCCGGCAGCGGGCCGGGCCGCGAAGAACCGGGTAAAGGGGAAGATGGATTTGACAAAGCGCATCCCGTGGAACAACGACTGGGCGTTTACCGAGACATTTGACGAGGCGTTTCTCAACGGCGGGGGGGAGAGCACCGCGGTGCGGCTGCCCCACACCTGCAAGATGCTCCCCCTCCACTACGCCGACGAGCACGACTACCAGATGGTGTGCGGCTACCGCCGCAGCTTTGACGTACCGGAGGCGTGGAAGGGCAAACGGCTCTTTCTCACCTTTGAGGGCGCGGCCCACCAGGCCGCCGTGTTTGTCAACGGCAAGGAGGCGGCCAGCCACGACTGCGGCTACACCGCCTTTACCGTGGAGCTGACCGGCCTGGTGGAGTATGGAAAGGAGAACCGCGTGGCCGTCCGGCTGGACACCCGGGAGAGCCTGGACCAGCCCCCCTTCGGCCACGTCATCGACTACATGACCTTCGGCGGCCTCTACCGGGAGGCGTACCTGGAGGTGAAGGAGCCCGCCTTCCTGTCCGACGTGTTTGTCCGCACCCCGGAGCTGGACAGGGCCCTGGTGGACCTGACGCTGGAGAACAGCGCCCTGGCGGACACGGTGAGCCTGACCATCCTGGACAGTGCAGGTCAGACCGTCTTTACCGGCGCGGCCGGGGCGGAGGATGCGATCCGCGACTTCCCCTGCGCCGTCCCCGGCGCGCAGCCCTGGTCTCCCGACAGCCCCGCCCTCTACACCCTGGAGGCGGCGCTGAAGGACGCCGCCGGGACTGTGCTGGATATGAAGCGGGTCCGCTTCGGCTTCCGCACCGCCCGGTTTGCGAAGGACGGCTTCTTCCTCAACGGGAAGAAGCTGAAAATCCGGGGCCTGAACCGGCACCAGAGCTACCCCTATGTGGGCTACGCCATGCCCGCCTCGGTCCAGCGCCACGACGCGGAGATCCTCAAGTACGAGCTCCAGTGCAACGCGGTGCGCACCAGCCATTACCCCCAGTCCCACCACTTCCTGGACGCCTGCGACGAGCTGGGCCTGCTGGTGTTCACCGAGATGCCCGGCTGGCAGCACATCGGCGGCGAGCACTGGAAGGACGTGGCCTGCGGCAACACCCGGGACATGGTGCTCCAGTACCGCAACCACCCCTCCATTGTCCTCTGGGGCGTGCGCATCAACGAGTCTCAGGACGATGACGAATTCTACACCCGCACCAACGCCATCGCCCATGAACTGGACCCCTCCCGCCAGACCAGCGGCGTGCGGTACCTCTGGAAGAGCAGCCTGCTGGAGGATGTGTACTCCTTCAACGACTTCTCCCACGCCGGCACCAACCCGGGCCTGCTGCCCAAGTGGCTCATCTCCCCGGGCAAGGAGAAGGGGTACCTCATCAGCGAGTACAACGGGCACATGTACCCCACCAAGACCTTTGACACCGCCGCCAACCGGCTGGACCACGCCCTCCGCCACGCCACGGTGCTGGACGCCATCTGCGGCCGGGACGAGGTGGCGGGCGGCTTCGGCTGGTGCATGACCGACTACTACACCCACGGCGACTTCGGCTCCGGCGACCGCATCTGCTACCACGGCGTGCTGGACATGTTCCGCAACCACAAGCTGGCCGCAGCGGTGTACGCCTCCGCCGGGGACGGCGCGCCGGTTCTGGCGGTGGGCTCCGAGATGGACATCGGCGACTATCCCGCCGGCAGCATCGGCGACAACTATATCTTCACCAACGCCGACTTTGTCCGGGTCTGGCGGGACGGCCGCCAGCTGGGGGAGTACCGCCCCGGCGGAAAGCGGTGGAAGCACCTGAAGCACCCGCCCATCCCCTTCAACGACACCATCGGCGACGCCATCGAGAAGGGGGAGGGCTGGAGCCACCGCAAGGCCGAGGCCCTCAAGGACTCCCTGCTGGCCATCCAGCGCTTCGGCGTGAAGATTCCGGTGAAGTACATTCTCAAGACCGGACTGCGTGCGGTGCGGTATCTGGCCGGGCCGGGGACCTTCTCCCGCCTGTACGCCAAGTACTTTGAGAACTGGGGCACCTCTGCGCCGGTGTACCGCTTCCAGGCGGTGAAGGACGGCAAGGTGGTGGCCGAGATCTCCAAGTCCTCCAACGCCAGACTGAGCCTGTCCGCCGACGCCAGCGCCACTGTCCTCACCGAGGGGGACACCTACGACGCCGCGGCCGTGCGGGTACGCATTGTGGACGAGAACGGCTCCACCGCCCCCTACGCCCAGCTGCCCGTCCGCTTCGAGGTCTCCGGGCCGCTGGAGCTCATCGGGCCGGACACCGTCTGCTCCGACGGCGGTATGTGCGGCACCTATGTTAAGACCACCGGCCGGACGGGAACCGCTGTCCTGCGGATTACCGCCCCCCAGACCCAGCCGGTGGAGCTGACCTTCCAGGTGAGCAAAAAGGAAGCGTGACATGGAAGAGAAAATACGCTCCGGGACTTTCTGCCCGGTACCGCCGCCTGCCTGACTCACAGAGACTGGGACAGTATATTTCCTAAGAACCATCATAGGACAGCTTTTCCGGCAAGTTGTTCAGAAAATGAGAAAAATTCAAAAAAATACCTGGCCTTCCATTTGGAAATGCATCTGTAAAAAGTAGACATTCACACTTGTGTGAGTGTCTACTTTTGATGCAAAAATAATTAAAAATATAGAGATATTGTAACTTTATTTATTGTTTGAACTTTTGTTAATATTCTACGACTAAAATATTTTGCTTCAACTCTGCGTTAAACTCTACCCTCATAGAAACATCTAAAGAGAAAAATTTACAGTAATCTTCAACATTGATGTATTTTCCATAAAATGCAACGTCATTTAGCATGTAATCTCCAGTTTTATTCGTATAAGGGATATCCAGAGTTTTACCATTATAAGAATGGTGGATAGTATAGTAGCTTTCTGTTGTATTTATATAATGCTCTATTTGTTGAACATCAATAGTTGTCTTATCATAATATGTGCTGAACATATCGATTGCCCCATCCAAAAATGGATTGTTGGAAGGGATTAATTGGCATGTATTAGTCATTAAAGCAAGTGTAATAATATCAGTCCACATGTCTTTTCCCATCTGACTATCAATATACAGTGTGGTAGGATCGTTTTTCTCGTAATAAATTATATTAGTTTTAGGCTCTCTAAGCTCATATGAATAAATTATCTCATAAAGCTTACCGTTGATGTTTACATATGAGTAATTTAAAAGAGCCAGTTCGTGCTTGACCACAGTCCCATTTATGACGTCACTATATTGTTTTTGTGTAAATGCCCCATTAATGATTAGTGTATCTGCTAGGGTCGTATTTGTAGTTCCCTTCATTAAGGTGCTAAGAGCATTATAACTGATTTGAGCTATATCCCCGCGAGAAAAAAAGCTGGTGGAACTATACTCTCCATCAGTCAATCCAATTTTGTCAGACAGTTCCCAAGCTGTCTCCCATTTAAAATCTACATTGCTGTCATAGCCAAGAGCACGGAGGATAAATGTCAGATATTGAGATGCAGATACCGTAGCCTCACCGCCGAAAACAGTTGCACCTGTGCCAGAGGTAAGCCCGTTTGCATAGGCATAGCCAACATAAGGCTTTGCCCATTCTACCACGTCTGTAAAGGGGGTATCCCAATTACCAGCCTGAGCTTCTTCGCTCTTCCCTAGCAGTCGAACTAGCATGGTCACGGCCTCATAGCGGCTGGCCACACGCTCAAGAGCAAAATTGGGATTGCCATTTTCGTCTGTGCCTGTTCCCTGAAAAAGACCTAGCTGATACAGCTGATTTGCTGCGTCAATTGCTTCGCAACTTGCGGCGAAAGCTGGTGGAATCATTGCAAAGGTCATACTAATAACAAGTGCTACACTTAGAATCCATTTTTTCATGACAAAAGGCCTCCTGATTTGTATTTTTGTATATTTTTCCGCGAAAAAAGAGGAGATATTACCTTACTAGATATGCCTAGTGTAAGTGTAGCCTGTTTGTGGACAACTGTCAACAATGAGCCACGATTATATAAATTATAGAAAATACTGTACTATTACGTACCTGCGTACAATTGCATTTAATGAGCTGTGAGAGCACTTTTTGAGAGTAAATTGGAAATCGCTCATTTAAGAAGCTATTCTTTTATATGTCCTTCAGTGCCTGGCCTGCCGGAGCCCGTCCAGAATCATGTCCCGGGCGGCCCGGGCCCTGTCCCTGTCCATGGCGGGCACGCTGGAGAGGGGATAGGGGATGCCCAGTGCCTCATACTTGGCCGCCCCCATGGTGTGGTAGGGCAGCACCTCCAGTCCCCTCAGGTTGCGGAAGGGGGCAATGAGCCTGCCCAGAGCGGTCAGCTCCTCGGGGGAGTCGGTGAGGCCGGGCACCACCACATGGCGCACAATCATGGGTACCTTTGCACGTTCCAGGGCATGGGCGAAGGCGAGCACCGGGGACTGGTCCTGTCCGGTGAGCTGCCGGTGGCCCTCCGGGTCGGCGTGCTTGATGTCCAGCAGCACCAGGCCGGTGACGGCGAAGAGAGCGTCAAATTCCCCCTGCCGGCCGGGCTGGTACACGGCGCCCGAGGTGTCCAGGCAGGTGTGGATGCCCCGCTCCCTGGCCGCGGTGAACAGCTCGGTGAGGAAGGGCAGCTGGAGCAGGGGCTCCCCGCCGGTGGCGGTAATGCCCCCCTGGCGGTAGAAGCCCCTGTTCCGCTCATAGGCGGAGAGCAGCTCCTCCACCGTCATCTCCGCGCCGCCCTCCGCGCTCCAGGTGTCCGGGTTGTGGCAGTAGAGGCAGCGCATGGGGCAGCCCTGGAAGAACACCACAAAGCGGATGCCCGGGCCGTCCACCGTGCCGAAGCTCTCCACCGAGTGGATGCGCCCGGTGTTACATGCCCTCATGGAAGGTGCGGGCGATGACCTCGTCCTGCTGCTCCCTGGTCAGCTTGTGGAAGTTGACCGCGTAGCCGGACACCCGGACGGTGAGCTGAGGGTACTTCTCCGGGTGGGCCTGGGCGTCCAGCAGAGTCTCCTTGGTGAACACGTTGACGTTCAGGTGGTGGCCGCCCTTTTCGGCGTAGCCGTCCAGCAGGGAGACCAGGTTGTCAATCTGGGAATCGGTGACGTGCATGGAATTTTGCTCCTTTCGGGGGTGAGGTGTGGAAAACGGGATTACTCCTCTTCGTCGCTGAGGTTGGGCTCGCAGCAGGCGCAGTCCGGGTCCATCTCAAAGGTGATGGCGTCGTCGAAGAGGATCTGGTCGTCCTTGCCCAGGGCGCCGGGGATGATGGAGAAGGTGTTGGAGATGCCGTCCTGGGCGTCCTTGAAGGGCAGCTTGGACACCGAACTGAGGGAGGCCACAGCGCCGTGGGAGTCCCGGCGGTGCATGGGGTTGGCGCCGGGGGCGAAGGCCTCGCCCGCCTTCCGGCCGTCGGGGGTGGAGCCGGTGTTTTTGCCGTAGACCACGTTGGAGGTGATGGTCAGGATGGAGGTGGTGGGGATGCCGCCCCGGTAGGTGTGGTTGCCCCGGACATAGTCCATAAAGCCCTGTACCACGTCGTAGGCGATGGAGTCCACCCGGTCGTCGTCGTTGCCGTACTTGGGGAAGTCACCCTCCACCTCGTAGTCCACCACAATGCCGTTCTCGTCCCGGATGGTGCGGACCCTGGCGTACTTGATGGCGGACAGGGAGTCGGCCACCACGGACAGCCCGGCGATGCCGGTGGCGAACCACCGCTTTACGTTCCGGTCGTGGAGGGCCATCTGGATGCGCTCGTAGCAGTACTTGTCGTGCATATAGTGGATGATGTTCAGGGTGTTGACGTACACGCTGGCCAGCCACTTCATCATGTCCCGGAAGCGCTCCATGACCTCGCCGTAGTCCAGATACTCGCTGGTGATGGGCCGGTACCGGGGGCCCACCTGCTTCTTGGAGATCTCGTCCACGCCGCCGTTGATGGCGTACAGCAGGCACTTGGCCAGGTTGGCCCGGGCGCCGAAGAACTGCATCTCCTTGCCCACCCGCATGCTGGACACGCAGCAGGCGATGGCGTAGTCGTCGCCGTGGGTGACCCGCATCAGGTCGTCGTTCTCGTACTGGATGGAGGAGGAGAGAATGGAGGTCTTGGCGCAGAAGCGCTTGAAGTTCATGGGCAGCCGGGTGGACCAGAGCACCGTCAGGTTGGGCTCGGGGGCGGTGCCCAGGTTCTCCAGGGTGTGGAGATACCGGTAGGACATCCTGGTGACCATGCTCCGGCCGTCGATGCCCATGCCGCCGATGGACTCGGTGACCCAGGTGGGGTCGCCGGAGAAGAGGGCGTTGTACTCGGGGGTCCGGGCGAATTTGACCAGCCGCAGCTTCATGATGAAGTGGTCCACAAACTCCTGGATCTGCTCCTCGGTGAAGGTGCCGGCGGCCAGGTCCCGCTGGGCGTAGATGTCCAGGAAGGTGGAGGTACGGCCCAGGCTCATGGCCGCGCCGTTCTGCTCCTTGATGGCGGCCAGGTAGCCGAAGTAGAGCCACTGGATGGCCTCCTGCACGTTGGCGGCGGGCCGGGAGATGTCAAAGCCGTAGATGCTGCCCAGCTCCTTGAGCTCCTTGAGGGCCTTGATCTGCTCGCTCAGCTCCTCCCGCTCCCGGGTGACGCCCGAATACATGATGATGCGGGTGGTGTCCTTCTGGTGCTGCTTGTCCTGGATGAGCCGGTCCACGCCGTAGAGGGCCACCCGGCGGTAGTCGCCGATGATGCGGCCGCGGCCGTAGGCGTCGGGCAGGCCGGTGATGATGTGGCTGGAGCGGCAGGCGCGCATTTCGGGGGTGTAGGCGTCAAACACGCCCTCGTTGTGGGTCTTGCGGTGCTTGGTGAAGAACTCCACAATCTGGGGGTCCACATGGTAGCCGTTCTCCTCGCAGGCCTTCACCGCCATGCGGATGCCGCCGTAGGGCTGCAATGCCCGCTTGAAGGGCTTGTCGGTCTGGAAGCCCACGATTTTCTCTCTGCTCTTGTCCAGGTAGCCGGGCCCGTGGGAGGTGATGGTGGAGACAATGCTGGTGTCCATGTCCAGCACGCCGCCCTTTTCCCGCTCCTGGCGGGACAGGTCCATCACCTGAGCCCACAGGGCCTTGGTGTCCTCCGTGGGGCCGGCCAGGAAGGACTCGTCGCCCTCATAGGGGGTGTAGTTCTTCTGGATGAAATCCCGGACGTTGATCTCCTTCTGCCATACGCCGGGGGTGAAGGAGTCCCACTCCGGTACGATGCGCATTTCTTCCATAGAAGTCTCCTTTGGTACAGATTTGGCTGCCGGGCGGATTGCAATACCGCAATGGTTAGCTTAAGCTAATTATACTATTTCAGTATGAATTCGTCAAGAGCAGCGTGGAACAGTAAAAATGGACATTCGACCGAAAAAGTATACTATTTTTAAAGGTAGCTTGTCAAGGAACGTCAAGAGAAAGACAAAGAGGAGAAAAAAGTCCGGTTTTGGAGGACAAATGGGTCCTCCGGGCGGAAGGAGGCGGCCAGCTCGTTGAAGGCTCTGGCCTTCTCCACGTCGCCCAGGCGGTACCAGCAGACGCACAGCTGGATAGCGGGGAGGTACCCGTAGCAGTCGGGGGAGACGAAGGCGCCGGAGGTGTCGTCCCGCTTTCGGGTGAGGGCCAGTTCGTACCAGAAGGCGGCCTGCCGCCACTGCTCCCGGGCCAGAAACCAGCCGCCCATATCGCAGCACACCTCAGCCCTTGGGGTGTCCAGAGCCAGGCTGCGGAGTAGGGCAGAAAGGGCGTCCCCATCCCGGCCCAGAGCGGTCATACACTGGGAGAGCAGGCGGCAGGCCTCAATTTCATTCTCCAGCCACCCCTGCCCGCTGTCCAGAAAGGCGGTGAGTACCTCTGCGGCCTCGGCAAAGCGGCTGTGATACCACAGCTCCCGGGCGTAGTAGAACTGACTCCGGGGGTCCAGGGCCTTGCCTGCGGCCAGCTGGGCCTCGTAGATGCGCAGGTTGCGGTCCGGGTCGCCCGCGCCCGCTTTTTTGTGGGACACCGCCGCGTTGGACCAGCGGACTTCCCCGGCGGGGGCGATGGCCTCGTGGACGGCCCCCGCCCAGCGGAAGCGGGGATCGCTGCGCACCACCCGCTCCCGGTAATAGGTGAAGGTGGGCCGCCCCTGGGGGTCAAAGGCGGTGTGGTAGGGCATCATGATCACATCCGCCCCCGGCAGCAGCTCCTCCCGCATGGCCCGGAACCGGGCCCGGTCGGGCTCCTCTATCACGTCGTCGGCGTCCAGCCACATGCAGTAGCCGCCGCTGGCCCGGTCAAAGGAGAAGTTCCGGGCGGCGGCGAAGTCGTCCGCCCAGGGGAAGTCAAAGAGCTTATCTGTGAAGCGCCGGGCAACCTCTTTTGTCCCGTCGGTGCTGCCGGTGTCCACGATAATAATCTCATCCACCAGATCCGCCGCGCTCTCCAGGCACCGGCCCAGCACGGCCTCCTCGTTCTTCACAATCATACACAGGCTGATGGTACACAAAGCCGTCCCCTCCCAGTTTCTCAGCATTTGACCCATTGTATGCGCGCTCCCGGCGAGGAGCCATGGCCCGGGCTGTCCTCATAATTCCGCCGGGCGGCGCATACCTGTGGACAGAGGAGGTGGTACCATGGCCTTTTTGGAGCGGCTGGGGGATTTCATCTGGAACCCTTGGCTGCTGGGGCTGTTTCTGCTGGCGGGATTGTACTGCTCGGTGCGGACCGGTTTTTTCCAGCTCTTCGGCCTGCCGGTATGGCTGAAAACCACCCTGGGCTCGGTATTCCTGGGAAGCAGAAAAAAGACCGGCCGGGGCATCACCCAGTTCCAGGCCCTCTCCACCGCCCTGGCCTCCACCATCGGCACGGGCAGCATCGCCGGGGTGGCCACCGCCATCTTCTACGGCGGGCCGGGGGCGGTGTTCTGGATGTGGGTGTCCGCCTTCCTGAGCATGATGACCGGCTGCCTGGAAAAGACCCTGGCCGTCCGGTACCGGGAGCCATCCCCGGAGGGGGGCTGGCAGGGCGGGCCCATGTGCTATATGGAGCGGGGCCTGGGGAGCCGTGGGCTGGCCTGCCTGTTTTCCCTGTGCTGCGTGGGGGCCTCCCTGGGGGGCGGCAACATGGTCCAGGCCAACTCCATCGCCACCGCCCTGGAGCACAGCTTCGGCTGGGACCGGCTGGCGGTGGGGGTGGTGACGGCGGCGCTCACCGGCGTGGTGATTCTGGGCGGCATCGGCCGCATCGGCGCGGTGAGCGAGAAGCTTGTGCCCGCCATGGCCCTGCTGTTCATCGGGGGCAGCGCGGTGGTGCTGGCGGTCAACGCCTCCGCCCTGCCCGGGGCGCTGGAGTCCATTGTCGCCGGCGCCCTCACCCCGGCGGCGGCGGGGGGCGGCCTGGGCTACGGCGTGGCCCGGGCCATGCGGTACGGCGTCGCCCGGGGGGTGTTCACCAACGAGGCGGGCATGGGCTCCTCCGCCATGGCCCACGCCGCCTCCGACGTGAAGGAGCCCGCCGAGCAGGGCATGTGGGGCATCTTCGAGGTCTTTGTGGCCACCCTGGTGGTGTGTACCATGACGGCCCTGGTCATCCTCACCACCGGCGTCTACCACCCGGCGGAGGCCCTGGCCGCCATCCAGAGCGGCACGGTGTCCGACGCCATGCTGGGCGCGCCCTTGTCCGCCGCCGCCTTTTCCACTGTGTACGGCCCCTTGGGCGGGGCCTTTGTGGCGGTGTGCCTGCTGCTCTTCGCCTTCACCTCCCTGCTGGGCTGGAGCTACTACGGCGAGCGGGGCCTCCAGTACCTCACCGGCTCCCACCGGCTGCGGCCAGTCTACCGGGCGGTGTTTCTGGCGATGATTGTGGTGGGGGCGGCGGGAAACATGTCCGCCGTGTGGCAGATGGCGGATATCTTCAACGGCCTCATGGCCCTGCCCAACCTGACGGCCATTCTCCTCCTCTCGCCGGAGGCCCTGGCGCTGTGGCGGGCGTGGGCGGAGAAGCGCATGGGAAAACAGAGGCATTCTTGCGTTCCCGGCGGGAAGCCGCTATACTAAGCACAGACTGAGAATTCCCTGCCGCGGCCTGCGCGGGGCGGCAGACGTTTTGCGTCAGGGGGAAGCGATATGAAAAAAGTGGTCCTGATTCCCGACTCCTTCAAGGGCACCCTGTCCTCCGCCCGGATCTGCGAGATCATCGGCGGCAGGGTGGCCGAGCACTTCCCGGACTGCCAGGTGGTGTCCATCCCCGTGGCCGACGGCGGCGAGGGCAGCGTGGACTGCTTCCTTGCCGCCCTGGGGGGCGAGAAGGTGCGCGTCACCGTCAAGAACCCCTTCTTTGAGGAGATGGAGGGCTTTTACGGCCTCGTTGACGGCGGGGAGACCGCCGTCGTGGAGATGGCCGCCTGCGCGGGTCTGCCCCTGGCGGAGGACCGGAAGGACCCCCGCAGGACCACCACCTACGGCGTGGGAGAGCTGATTCTGGCCGCCGCCGCCGGGGGCGTGAAGAAGATCATCGTGGGCCTGGGCGGCAGCGCCACCAACGACGGCGGCTGCGGCGCGGCGGCCGCTGTGGGCGTGAAGTTCTACAACAATAAGGGCAAGACCTTTGTGCCAACCGGCGGCACCACCCACCAGATTGCCCGCATCGACATGTCCGGACGGGACAGGCGCCTGGAGGGCGTGGAGATTGTGGCCATGTGCGACATCGACAACCCCATGTACGGCCCCGCCGGCGCGGCCTATGTGTTTGGCCCCCAGAAGGGCGCCGACCCGGAGACAGTCCGTTTTCTGGACGAGGGCATCAAGCATCTGGCCCAGGTCATCAGGCAGGACCTGAGCCGGGATCTGGCCTTTATGCCCGGATCCGGCGCCGCCGGCGCCATGGGCGCGGGCATGGCGGCCTTCTTCGGCGCCCGGCTCCAGATGGGCATTGAGACCGTGCTGGATACCGTCCGCTTTGCCGACGTCATCGCCGGCGCGGATATGATTTTCACCGGCGAGGGCAGGATGGACAGCCAGTCCCTCCGGGGGAAGGCGGTCATCGGCGTGGCCAGACGGGCCAGGCTCCAGAACGTACCCGTCGTTGTCATCGCGGGCGGCGCGGACGACGGCATTGACCCGGCCTACGGCATGGGGGTCACCGCCGTGTTCTCCATCAACCGCCTGCCGGAGGACTTCTCCGTCTCCCGAAGCAAGAGCGCGGAGAACCTGGCCCTCACCGCAGACAATATTCTCCGCCTCATCAAAGCGGCGGAGGAGATGAAGGGCTGAGCATCCGGAACATAAAAAACGGAAGGCCGCGGCCTTCCGTTTTTTTAGCTGTTTTTCCACCGCAGGGCCCGGAGGGCGTCCTTGTGCTCCGGGGTGATGCGGTAGCTCTCCACCGCCTTCTGGATGGTCTTGTTGTGGGTCCACTGCTCCAGCCGGCGGCCGGTCAGGTAGGGGAGGGCGGCGTCGTACTGCTTGGCCAGGGCGGTGGCGAAGTACCAGGCCGCCATCATCCGCACATAGTAATCCTCATGCCGCACCTGCGCCGCCCAGTCCAGGTACTCCGGGCGGAAGAAATCGTCCAGATAGAGGGACATGAGCATTCCCAGGCCGAAGCGGACGGTGTAGGTCTCCCTGCTGTCCAGCCAGCGGCGGATCTGGCCGGGGAGCTGGGGCGGGTGGGCGCGGAAAGCCCTGGGGGAGAGCAGGTCGCAGGTGGCCCAGTTGTCCACGTGGGGGAGAAAGACCTCCAGCCCGGCCACCGTCTCCTCATAGCCGGACCGGGCGCAGAGGAGCAGGCCGTGGAGGTTGTTCTCCTCGTAGTAGTGGTGGGGGAGCGCCAGGAGAAATGCCTCCGCCTCCGCCGTGCCCTTCAGCTCCCTGGCCAGCTTCCGCAGGGCGGGCATCCGCACGCCGATGATCCGCTCCTTGTCGATGGTGGGCATCAGACCGGCGTGAAACTGCCGGTACTTTAAATCCTGGAGGGCAAACAGCCGCTCCTGAATGGCGTCCATATCCATACCCCTTCCGCTGTGAGTTGCCCCCAGTATAGCACAAAATGTTCCGCTTGTCAGCGGTTCGGCCGCACCGGGCAAAAGGGCGCTTACAATCTCCTGAGAAAAAAGCTTGACAGGGCAAGGCGCTCGAGCTAAAATGAACCATGTTCATATTGGAGGTCGGGCCATGAATACCGTTGTCACATCCAAAGAGGAGATTCTCGCCGCCAGCCGGGAGCTGATCCGCAGCCAGGGCTGGTCCGCGGTCAGCATTCGCTCTGTGGCCGGGGCCTGCGGCGTATCGGTTGGGTCCATCTACAACTATTTTGACTCCAAGGCCGACCTGGTGTCCGCCGCGGTAGAGAGCGTCTGGTGCGATATCTTCCGCCTGCCTGAGCAGGGGGAGGTGTTCCGGGATACCCTGGCCTGCGTCTCCTGGATCTATCAGCGCATGGAGTACGGCGGCCGGGCGTACCCGGGGTTCTTCACCCTCCACTCGGTGGGCTTTCTGGGCGCGGAGAAGTCAAGCGGCAGGCAGCGGATGGAACAGACCTGGCGGCACATTCTGGAGGGGCTGTGCGCCGTGCTGAAGCGGGACCCCAAGGTGAGGCCCGACGCCTTTGACGAGGAATTCACAGCGGAAAAGTTTGCGGATATCCTGTTTTCTCTCTTTTTATCTGGGCTTCTCCGGGGGGATTACAACCCCGCTTCCGTTCTGGAGCTGATCCGCAGGACCGTCTATTGACCACCTTCGGAACCCTTGCAATCAAAAATATCCCGTGCTCCCACGCGCCCGGCCAGCGGCCGGACGCTGGGGCCGGGGCTTTTTTGGAAACAAAATGAACAATGTTCAGATAAAGGAGTGATATCGCATGAAAGTACAGAAGAATACCCTCCTGCTGCTGGCCTGCCTGGTGTGGGGCGCGGCGGGGTTCAACATCCTGCGGATTGGTCTGACGGCCTACCCGGCCTACGTGACTGTGGTGAATCTGCTTCTGTCCGCCGTGGTCTTTGGGCTGTTCCAGCGCTTTGTGTTCGGAAAGCTGGTGAAGAAGCACACCGGACGCATTGCGGGCATGGAGGAGAAGCCACAGTTTTTCCTGAAATTCTTCGACGGCAAGGCCTTTACCGTTATGGCGGTGATGATGGCCGGGGGCATTGGCCTGCGGGTTTCCGGCCTGGCGCCGGAGCGGTTTGTCGCCGTATTCTACTCGGGCCTGGGGGCGGCCCTGCTGCTGGCGGGGTGCCTGTTCGGCCGCAACTACGGGAGAGCAGTCCGCGCGGCAGCGTAGCGTGCGGTTGATATAAATCAAAAGGCAAAAGGAAACGAAAGGACTATTCATTATGCAGGCAATTGTAGAGACCCTGTTTGACGCGGTCTATCTTATTTCCGTCATTACAATCGGTATTCTCATGATCCGGGGCAGCAAGGGCCGGAGCCAGTACCGGCTCTTCGGCGTGATGGCTGTGGTGCTGGGCGCGGGAGACTCTTTCCACCTGGTGCCCCGTGCGCTGGCTCTGTGCACCACCGGCCTGGAGAATTACACTGTGCCCCTGGGACTGGGCAAGTGGATCACCTCCATCACCATGACCATCTTCTATGTGATTCTCTATTACGTCTGGCGTCAGCGCTATCAGATCAAGGGCCGTAACGGTATCACCGCCGCCGTGTACATCCTGGCTGGGTTGCGGATTATCCTGTGCATGATGCCTCAGAACGAGTGGCTCAGCACCTCTGCGCCCCTGTCCTGGGGTATCTGGCGGAATATCCCCTTCGCCCTGCTGGGTCTGCTGATCATTGTTCTCTTTTACCGCAGCGCCGGGGAGCGGAATGACCGGGCCTTCCGCTGGATGTGGCTGACCATTGTCCTCAGCTTCGGGTTCTATATCCCGGTGGTCCTCTGGGCGGATGCCATGCCCATGGTGGGTATGCTGATGATTCCTAAGACCTGCGCCTATGTTTGGACGGTGCTCATCGGCTACCAGGCTATGAAGAATGAGAAATAAGGAGGAATTTTTTATGAAGCGCTATGCCAACACCGCTGTGGCCTACGCCGTGATTGCCATGCTTTTCGGCGTGTTCTACCGCGAGTTCACCAAATTTAACGGCTTTGAGGGTCAGACTGTGCTCTCCGCCATCCACCCCCACTACTTTATGCTGGGCATGGTATTTTTCCTGCTGCTCCTGCTGCTGGAGAAGTCTGTGGGATTCTCCGGCGCCGGGGCGTGGCTCAAGTGCTGGGGACGCCCCTGTCCTCCGCCATGAATGGCGCTCTGTCCGGCGTGGCGGGCATCGGCCATATCCTGCTGGGGGTCAGCCTGATTCTGATCCTCCTTCGGATTGGGAAATGCGCGGTCGGCAAGAATTGAATGCTCCACATTCCACACTGAGAGCCGCCCGGGCGGCTCTCAGCGTGTCGAAAAACCTTGGTTGAACAGAATTCGCCTGGGCTGGGGCGGGGGAGCGCGAGGGGGCAGCCGCCCGCCTCGCGTGGAATCAAATGCCTCGGAAGCCTTGCTGTGCAAGGCTTCCGGAGAGCGGAGCGGGGACTTTTGCGCCGCTGTGCGGCGCGAAAGTAACGGCATTTTTGAAGGCTGTCGAAAAAGTCCAGGGACTTTTTCGACAGCCTGAG
>CAJFTA010000017.1 GCA_904419835.1 uncultured Pseudoflavonifractor sp.
GCTGAATTCCACAAAAGCGGCTCCTTTGAGCCGTTTTTATGGAATTGTGCGGCTGTGCCGCACGAATAAACCGCAAAGCGGTTTATTCAGTAGACATTATTATACAGCAGCGGCGCCCGGGTTACAACCGTCCCGGGCCGTCACAGGAAGTTTACCACACAAGCGCCGCCGGAACAAGGCGTTTACCGCCCCTTTTTCTCCCGCCCGGGCCCCTCCGGCTGCCGGGGGCAGCCCCGGCCGTTGAACCGGAACACCGCGTAGCCCCGGCCGTCCATCCGCTCCGCCGATGCGAAGCAGAACAGGGGCGTCAGAGGAAAGACACCCCCCGGCTCCCAGGGCAGGGCCAGCACAAAGCCCTCCCCTTCCCACCGGGTCAGTCCCCCCTTCAGGGTGGCGGCGCACTCCTTCAGCAGCCGCTCCCCCATGAGCCGGGCGGGATTGTCCTCCCGGGTCCAGCCCGCGGGGGGGCGCTCCCCTTCCCCGGCCGGACCGCCAAAGGCATGGGACAGCCGGATTTCCGCCCCGGAGGGCGGCCACAGCCCCTGGCGGCGCAGCTGGGAGAGGGGGATGGTCCGCCGCAGCCGGAGGACTCCCCCCTCGGGGAGCAGCGTCCCCAGCAGCAGGCTGCCCTCCCGCCCCAGCAGATACAGCTTGTAGAGCCCCGCGCCGTCGTCCGATGCCCGGGCGGAAATAACCGCCTGGAGCCCCTCTTCCTTTATCCGGACCACCCCATCCGGTTTCCTCAGCGGAATACGCATTTCCTCCACTGTACCGCCCCCTCTCCTTTTATTTATGTGTATGCAAAAATTGGCCCAATCTTCCAGCGTTATTTTTTGCAAAACTTCCCCACGCTGCTTGCGGATTTTTGCCGGGCTATGACGGAACAGCTCCCCGCCGCGCGGCGCAGGCGCAGCGGTGTTTTGGACAGCCTGAGGGGGATGGGATGCACAGCATCCCACCCCCCTGAAAGCATACGATGGTATCTTATTTCCGTTTCCTGTTACGGGAAAATCGACTCGGCCAAAAACATGGCCCTGTCATGCTCCCACACGTAGCGCACCAGCTCCTCCGGCGCTGCTCCGCAGTAGGAAAAGCCGTACTCTGCCCGGCCGCGATCGCTGGTAGCGTCAAAGTAGAGCCATTGCCCGTCGATTTGGGCCAGATTCCACATATGGTTTTCACTTCCCATCTTGCCGGTGACGGTAATGCAGGGGATTTCCGCCTGCTCCAGAAGAACCTGGAACGCCTGCGCATAGCCGCCGCAGATTGCCAGATGGTCGTGAAGCGCTCCATAGGCGGTTGTTGATTCATAGGGCATCTCGCCCGGCTGTCCGTAATAGCGGAAGTCATAGCGCACCTGCTCTGTCAGATAGCTGTACAGCGCCTCGGCCTTCTCCTGCTGGTCCATGTCCGCTGTGACGGTTTCCCCATAGATCTGCTCCGCCAGGCGCTGTGTCTCTGCCAGCCGCTCCAGAGCCTGCGCGTGGGTCAGCCCGTTCTGCGGCGTGACTGTAATGGCCGTGCTGTCCCGGTTGAGCTGGCACAGAAGCCACCCGCCGCCTACCTGCTGCAGCGCCTTGTTCATGTCATCCACCGCCAGAGTGGGGTCTGTAATCCGAATGTCGATAGTTCCCTGGGAGAGTCCGGCGCGGGCTGTCTGAACCAGTTCGGACAGCGAGTCCACCTCTGTCCCCTGAAAATCCGCAGGGTAGTTCCCCGTCCGGTAAGGCATGTAGGAAATTGTGCAGCGCAGTGTGCCGTCCGCCTCCACCGAAGCGGTCAGGTCATAGGCGTACTTGTATTCCGGATGTGCATTGATAATTGTGTAGTAGAGGTTCTTGACCGTTAAATCAAAGTGTTCATCCTTCTCCAGCGCCGATATGTCAAAGACAGGCGGCTGTTCCGCGGCCGCAATAGCCCGGGTCAGCTCCGCCTTCAGCGCTTCAAGGCTGGCGACAGCCGTGCTGCCCGGCAGCTCAGGACCGGAGGCGCCGGACTGCTCCGGCCAGTCAAGGCCCAGGTTCCGGCGAATGGCAGTGCGGAGGGCTGTCATGTCCGAGTCGGCCCAGAACAAGCGCAGCTTCTCTTCCGCCACAGTGTCCCCCTGGGGCTGGTCTCCCAGTACAAATACCGCAAAAGTATCGGCGATATCTTCATGGAAATAATTTGCCCCATAGCGGCTGACGTAATGGGTGGGGTTGGCCTCGTAGCTACTGTGCTTCCCAGCTGGCTCCCAATACGCTCCGCGGATATCGGGTGAATGTTGAGAACCATATCATTCCCAAAATCGGCAATATCCAATTAAACCGTCTCCAGCCCAAAGACATCCAAAGCCTGTATGACACACTAAGAAAAGCCGGCCTGTCGGGTACTACCATCCGATATGTACATAACAACCTTCACAAGGCCCTGCGTGCCGCTGTTAAGGCTCAGCTCATATCCAGAAATCCCGCCGACCTTGTAGACCCGCCAAAGAAAGAGCTCTATGAAGCCTCTCCGCTCACTCCTGCCCAGTCTGTGGCCCTGGTGAGAGCCTGCACAGGGAAAGAAATCTTTCTCCCTGTACTCCTCGCCCTAACGCTCGGTTTGCGGCGTAGTGAGGCTCTAGGGCTTCAGTGGAAGAATGTAGACATGAGCGCCAATACCGTGACTATCTCGCACTCCGCCTCTTTTTCAAAGGGCGGCTTCTCCCTCAGCAGCACCAAAACCAAGAACAGCCGCCGCACGCTTATGATGCCGGAAATTCTTCAAAGCGCCCTTGTTGCCGCACATTCAAAACAGGCAGAGGACGCCGAAGCATTTGGCCCTGGTTTCAATCCGCATGACCTTGTGTGCTGCCGCTCAGATGGTTCTCCTCTCACCAGCAGTGCACTTCAACGTCAATTCTCTGCGGCTCTGGAAGAGGCACATCTTCCCTCTATCCGTTTTCATGACCTCCGGCATACCAACGCAACGCTAATGCTGCGCAACTCCGTACCTGCTAAAATCGTTTCGGCCATACTGGGCCATTCCTCCATCGGCATTACCCTGGACGTGTACTCCCATGTCATGACTGAGATGCAAGAAGGGGCCGTTGAAGTGGTAGATGCTCTTTTCAAGAAAACATGTTAGAACAGATATTAGAACACGCTGCAAATATCTGTCCCACGCCGAAAAAAGAAAAATCCCGCAGCCTTACAGCTGCGGGATTCCTGGCGGAGTAGGAGGGATTCGAACCCTCGGGCCGCTTTTGACGGCCACACGATTTCCAGTCGTGCTCGTTATGACCACTTCGATACTACTCCATCTCTGTGCTCATTCGTCTTTTGTTTTTCCTGTTTACCGGAGCAACGTTGATTATTATAACCATTGCCTCTTGATTTGTCAATAGGTATTTTTATTTTTTTCGCGTATTTTCAGGCCTCTGTTTTTCCGGCGCAGCCGTCCCCTCCCGCCGCCCCTTGACCTGGCCGCCGGACTGCGCTAAAATGAGCCTGATACCATGCTATTTTAGCCAAAAAGGAGCGCTGCCGCAATGCAACTGAGCCGCCAGCAGGCCCTGGACCTGCTCAAAACCTACAACAAGGAGCCTTTCCACCTCCGCCATGCCCTGACTGTTGAGGCCGTCATGCGCTGGTTCGCCCAGGAGCTGGGCTACGGCGAACAGGCGGATTTCTGGGCCACCGTGGGCCTGCTCCACGACCTGGACTTCGAGCAGTGGCCCGATGAGCACTGCGTCAAGGTGCGGGAACTGATGGAGGCCCAAGGTCTTGACGCCGCCCTTATTCACGCCGTGGTCAGCCACGGCTGGGGCATGACCGGCGCCGACGTCCAGCCGGAGCACCAGATGGAGAAGGTCCTCTTCGCTGTGGACGAGCTCACCGGCCTCATCGGCGCGGCCGCCCTCATGCGCCCCTCCAAGAGCGTGCAGGACATGGAGCTGTCCAGCCTGAAAAAGAAATTCAAGGACAAGAAATTTGCCGCCGGCTGTTCCCGGGATACCATCTCCAAGGGCGCCGAGCTGCTGGGCTGGGAGCTCAGCGACCTGCTGGACCGCTCTCTTCAGGCCATGAAGGCCTGCGAGGGCGATATTGAGCGGGAGGCCGCCGCCCTTTGAGTTCCGTGTTCATACGTAAGAGGCGCTCCCTGGTGGAGCGCCTCTTGCTTTTATGCGCCGTCCTTTCCGGCGGGCGGGCGTCCCCTTTGGATATTTTTACGCAATTTTAATCTTCCGATTATGGCGGCCATGTTGCTTTTGCCCTCTGTCTGGGCTATACTAGTTAAAGCCTGGAAAGACGCGCGGCACAGGTCGCGCACTTTGAGAAAAGGAGAATCTTACATTGAATCAAAAGAAATCGAAAAGCGGGAAGAAGCTCCACATCCCCAAAAGCAAAGCGGGCAAAGTGCTGCTGAACCTTGTGATCACCGCGGTTATCGGCCTTGTCTACTTCTACTTCACGCTCCCTGCGCTCAATCTCCAGTCCGAGGAGTTTTACACCTTCGTGGGCCTGCTGTGCGTGGTGTATATCGTCTGTGCCTTTATCACCGGCGGCTTCCATCTGGAGGGCTCCACGGTGACCACCGCCGCAGGCACGGTCACCACCGCTCAGGGCGGCAAGGTGAAGGAGTACTTCCGTTTCATCAAGAAACAGTGCCTGCCCATCGGCATCCTGCTGGTCCTGCTGATTGTGGTGGCTCTGGTGGGGCAGGTCATCTCTCTGCCCATCTTCCGCGCCGCCGCTTACCGGGAGCTGCTGGACGTCCAGGAGGGGGACTTTGTCTCCGACGTGAAGGAGATCTCCTTTGACGAGATCCCCATGCTGGACGAGGACTCCGCCCGCTACCTGAGCACTACCCAGATGGGCACCATCCCCGACATGGCCAGCCAGTTCGAGGTGGCCTATGACTCCACCCAGATCAACTACCAAGGCCGCCCTGTCCGGGTGGCGCCGCTGGAGTACGCCGACCTTATCAAGTGGTTCACCAACCGCTCCGAGGGCCTGCCCGCCTATATCGTGGTGGACATGGTGACCCAGGAGGTGCAGGTGGTCCGTCTGCCCGAGGGTCAGGGCATAAAATACTCCCCCTCCGAGCCCCTTAACCGCAACGTGTACCGCCATCTCCGGTTCAACTACCCCACCTATATGTTCGCCACCCCCTCCTTTGAAATCGACGAGGAGGGCAACCCCTGGTGGATCTGCCCCCGGGTGGTCAAGACCATCGGCCTGTTCGGCGGCACGGATATCAGCGGCGCAGTGCTGATGAACGCAGTCACCGGCGAATGCACCTACTACGCCCACGAGGACGTGCCCCAGTGGGTGGACCGGGTATACCTGGCCTCCCTCATCATGCAGCAGTACGACTACTACGGTACCCTGATCCACGGCTTCATCAACTCCATCTTCGGCCAGAAGGACGTGCGCGTCACCACGGAGGGCTACAACTATATCGCCATGAACGACGACGTGTACATGTACACCGGCGTCACCTCCGCCACCAGCGACCAGTCCAACCTGGGCTTCCTGCTGTGCAACCAGCGGACCAAAGAGACCAAGTTCTACACCGTCCCCGGCGCCACCGAGCAGTCCGCCCGCGCCTCCGCTGAAGGCATGGTCCAGGACCAGGGCTATACCTCCACCTTCCCCCTGCTCCTCAACGTGGCCGACCAGCCCACCTACTTCATCGCCCTGAAGGACAACCGCCAGCTGGTGAAGCAGTACGCCATGGTCAACGTGGGCCAGTTCACCGTGGTGGGTATCGGCGACACTGTGGCCGCCTGCGAGCAGGACTACCTGGAGCAGCTCTCCGCCAAGGGCATTGCCGTGGACCAGGGCAGCCGGCTGGAGACCGATGTGTCCGGCGTTATCGCGGATATCCGCTCGGCGGTCATTGACGGCAACACCTACTACTACTTCTCCCTGGAGGACGGGGATGTCTACTACTCCATCCCCGCCAGGGACAACGATATCGCTGTCATTCTCAACCCCGGCGACCGCGTCACCATCAACCACGCCCCCGTGGCCGAGGGGGATGCGCCCGACATTGTGGAGGGCTATACCATCACACTGGACCGCAGAGGATAAGGAAAACCGGGTGTGCGCAGCAGCGCACACCCGGTTTTCCTCTGTCAGCAGGCCCCGCCTCCTGATGGAAGCGGAGCCTTGCTGTCTATGGGGTTCAGTTCCCGGTCAGCACATCGGTCAGATCCACAGGCGTGGCGTCAGACCAGAGGCGCTCCAGGTCGTAGAACTTGCGGGCGTCCTCCATGAAGATGTGCACCACCACGGAGGAGAAGTCCAGCAGGACCCAGGTGCCGCCCCGGTGGCCCTCCACATGGTGGGGCAGCTCGCCGGCGGTCTCCTTCATGGTCTTCTCGCACTCGTCGGACAGAGCGCGGACCTGGGTGGTGGAGGTGGCAGTGCAGATGACGAAATAATCCGCCAGGGTGGTCAGGTGGCCGGTCTCCAGCACCCTGATGTCAATGCCCTTCTTGCTGTCCAGGGCTTTGGCCAGAACAATCGCGGTTTCCTTGGGTGTCATAGGTTGATAAACCCCTTTCTCAGTTGGGTTGAATGGCTGTTCCGTTACGCCGCAGGGGCGGTCTCCGCGGGCACCTCGGGCGTATAGATGGGGATGCCCTCGGGGGGCTGATCCGTGCCGCCGCTCTCAGAGGGGGACGGACTGGGCGTCTCCGAAGCGCTGGGGCTGGGCGCGGGCGTCTCGCTCACTGCGGGCTGGGTCTCACTGGGCGCGGGGGAGGGAGACGCGCTCTCGCTGGGACTGGGAGAAGGCGTCTCGCTCGCAGCAGGCTGGGTCTCGCTGGGTGTGGGCGAGGGCGCTGCGCTCTCGCTGGGGCTGGGCGTGGGCGTCTCCGTGACACTGGGGGAAGGGCTGGCACTGGGCGTCTCCGAAGCGCTGGCACTGGGAGAGGGGCTGGTGCTGGCGGAGGGCGTCGTACTGGAAGAACCGGAACCGGAAGAGCCGGAGCCGGAAGAGCCGGAGCCGGAAGAACCGGAGTTCTTGTTCCTCACCCAGCTGTTGTACTTGGTGTCCTCCAGCACACCGCTGGTGCAGCCCAGAGTGCCGTCGTCGTTGACATACATGATGTCCAGCTCGTCCTGGCGCAGGTCATCCACATAGGGGTTGAAATGCTCGTTGACCACATTCACCAGCTCATCCACGTCGGGCGCCACATAGGAGGGGTGGTTGTTGTAGGTCCGGCTCCACACGCCGTCGGCAGAAATCCAGGGCATGGTGAAGAAGCTCACATTCTCCATATTCAGCTTCTCGCCCGCGCTGTTGCCGAAGATGGCCTGCTGGGCAAACCAGGCCAGGTTGCCCACGGAGAGCTCAGTGGTCACGTTCTCAAAGAAGATCTGGGCAATGCCGGTGATGGTGCTCACCTCTGTGATCTTCTGGAGGCACTGCTCAATGGCCGCCTGGAGGAAGGCCTGCTGGGTCTCGATACGGCCCAGGTCGCCGTTGGCGTAGCCCGAGTTGAGGATGTTGCCGTTGTCGTCGCTGTTGTGACGCCAGCGCAGCAGCTGCATGGCCTTGTCGCCGTCGATAAGCTGATAGCCCTCCTGGAGGTCAATCTTGAAGTTCTGGGACAGGTCGTTGTAGTACATCCGGCGGGGGACGTCAAAGTACACGCCGCCGATGGCGTCCACCAGCTTGCCCACGGCCTCCCACTCCACCACAAAGGTGTAGTCCGGGATGAAGCCCACCAGCTGGCTGACCTCCTCCTTCAGGGCGTCCATGCCCTCGTCGCCGCCGCCGTACATGTTGTAGACGGAGTTGATCTTCTTAATGTCCCAGGAGACGTTGACCAGGGTGTCCCGGGGAATGCTCATGACGGACAGCTTCTGGTTGGGGATATCATAGGAGGCCAGCATCATAGTGTCCGTATTGCCGCCGCCGTATGTGTCGCGGCCCACCACCAGGAAGGTATAGAAATCCTCCTTCCGGTCGCTGGACACGCCGCCCGGCCGCGTACCTGCAGCGCCGGTTTCGCTCTGCTCCTCCGTACTGGTCGGCTCCTTGGAGCCCCGGTCCGGCTGTGTTACCTGGGCCGGCTTCTGGACGAAGATGGCCAGGGCAATTCCAATGACCACAATGATAGCCGCCAGAACGGTGACGCCGATAAATACGCCGCGGAGCACCTTCTGCTTGGTGGTGCGCTGAGGCTTGGGCTTTTTGGCCTTCTGGGCCTGGCCGGCCTCCGCATCCCTGTCTGTAAACTCCGGTTTCTTGGTGGGGACCGCCTCTTTCTCCTTCTCCGGCGCGGCTTCCGCCTTTTTGGAGGACGGCTTTAACAGACGGGCGCCGCCTTTTTTGCGATTCTGCTCAGGATTCATTGGTTCGTAGTTCCTTTCCCGCGCGCCGCTTCACCGGCGGCTGTGTCTCTGCAAATTTTCTGCTTTGGATTCAGGAAGGATCCCGGGGCCCATGCTCCAGCACCCAATTCAGAGCCTCCATGGTGTTGTGGTGAACGGGGACGCCCCGCTCCTCCAGGTCCTCCACACTCATCTCCAGACCCAGGTGGAGCGCGGCATCCAGATCACGGCGGGTCAGCTCCCGCAGCTTCTCCACGCCGGGGAAATCCCGGGTTGGCTCCATGTAGTCGGCCAGATAGAGCACCTTCTCCAGGGTGGACATATCCGCCTTGCCCGTGGTGTGCCAGAAAATGGCCCAGTATATGTCGTCCGGCACGCCAAACACATCACGCGCAATGGCGGCACCTGTTTTGGAGTGGAGCAGCTTCACCGATTTTTGCTCTAAATCGTCCAATACAATACCATATTGCCGGCACAATTGCAACTGTTCTTCCATATTCAGATACTTCGTACAGTCGTGGAGGATGGCTGCCCGGCGGGCTTTCTCCACATCGGCCCCCCAGCGCTCCGCCAGCTCCACCGCCGCCTGCTCGGTTCCCTTGATATGGGGAATCCGCTTGGCGCGGATCATGCTGTAGGACGCGCAGCGCAGCTCCGCGTCATTGAGCCGCTTCAGGTCCCGGTGCTCGCCGTACAGCCCGTTGCGGAGGATATAGCCGTACACGGGCGGCCAGAGCCGGTCGCCCCCCTGCCCCTCCTCCAGCAGCTCCCGCATCTGGGTGGAGGAGAGATCGGTGATTTTAGGCAGCTCCACCAGCTGAACCCGGGCCTGGTAGGTCTTTGTCAGGTAGTCGGCCTGGACCCGCAGCAGCTCGCCGCTGTCCGTCTCTGTGCGGGCAAAGGCCGCAATCCCCGCCAGGGCCATGATGCGCTCCGGCTCGTACCAGTTCTGGATGGTAAGGAACATATCCGTCCCCATCAGCAGCCAGAGCTCATCGGCCGGGAAGCGGCCGTGCAGCTCCTCCAGAGTGTCGGCCGTGTAGCTCTTCCCCGTCCGGCGCAGCTCAATGTCCAGTGCCTCCACGTCCCCCCGGCGGCCGATGGACTCCCCCAGGCCGTCGGCCATCAGGGCCGTCATGGCCAGGCGGTGCTCCGCCCCGGCGCCGTCGGCCGGCAGCTCCTTGTGGGGCGGCAGGGCCGCGGGAATGAAAAACAGCTTGTCCAGCCCCAGCACGGCCATGGCCGCCTGGGCCGCCGCCATATGCCCCAGGTGGGGCGGGTTAAAGGTGCCGCCATAGATACCGATTTTCAAGTGAGCCAGCTCCTTTCACGCAATTGTGTTTGCTGAATGTCTGTCACACCACCGGCTTTTTCCGGCTGTCCTTCACCAGAACGATCTTGTCCTTCTTGTCCTTTTTATGACTTGGACGATACAGGACGAATTTTGTTCCAATCACCTGCACAACCTCGCTCCGGGTTGCCGCGGCCAGCTCCTCGGCCGCCTCCCGGGCGGTGAGCATGGAGTTCTCCAAAACCTTGCCCTTGATGAGCTCCCGGGCCTCCAGTGCGTCGTCGGCCTGCTTGACCAGATTCTCCCCCAGGCCGTCCTTGCCCACATGGACAATGGTGTCGATGCTGTTGGCAAGGCTCCTGAGCTGGGCGCGCTGCTTGCTTGTCAAATCCATAGGTATTTTGGCGGGATATTCCCGCCTCCTCCTTTAATATAATATTGTTCAAACGGCCTTTTCCGGCCGCTCAAAGCTGATGGTCCCGGCGGTACTCCGCCAGCCTGTCCCTGAAAATCGCCAGCGCGTTGCCCCGGTGGGAGATGGCGTTCTTCTCCTCGGGCAGCAGCTCGGCAAAGGTCTTCTTCAGCTCCGGCACAAAGAAGATGGGGTCGTACCCGAAGCCGTCCGCTCCCCTGGGCGCGTAGGCCAGGGTGCCCCGGCACTCGCCCCGGGCGGTCACCGTGTCCCCGTTGGGGAAACAGCAGCAGATGGCCGAGACAAATTTGCACCGGCGGTCCAGCTGGCCCTTCATATTCTCCAGCAGAAGCCGGTAACGGCCCACATCGTCCAGACCGGGCCCGCCGTACCGGGCGGAGTACACCCCGGGGGCGCCGCCCAGGGCGTCCACGCACAGGCCGGAGTCGTCGGCGATGGCAGGCAGACCGGTGGCCTCCATGACCGCCTTGGCCTTCAGCAGAGCGTTCTCCTCAAAGGTAGTGCCCGTCTCCTCCACGTCCACATCGGCGCCCACGTCGGACTCCAGGACCACCTCCACCCCCTGGGCGGAGAGGATGTCCTGCATCTCCTTGAGCTTGTGGTTGTTCTTGCTGGCCAATACCATTTTCATGGGCTCAACCTCCCAGGACGGCCTTCTGGACCGTCTGCACTTCCCGGATGCCCTTGGCGCACAGCTCCACCAGGCCCGCTGCTCCTCCAGAGTGAAGGAACGTCCCTCGCCGGTACCCTGGAGCTCCACCAGCTCGCCCTCGCCGGTCATGACGCAGTTCAGGTCCACCTGAGCGGAGGAGTCCTCCTCATAGCACAGGTCCAGCAGCAGCTGGTCGTCCACGATACCGGCGGAGATGGCCGCCACACAGGTCTTGAGGGGCATGGTCTCCAGGACCCCCTCCTCCACCAGCTTGTGCAGGGCAAAGCTCAGGGCCACAAAGCCGCCGGTGACGCTGGCGGTACGGGTACCGCCGTCACCCTGGAGCACGTCGCAGTCCACGGTGATGGTGCGGGGGCCCAGAGCCTTCATGTCCACCGCCGCCCGGAGAGAACGGCCCACCAGCCGCTGAATCTCAGCGGAGCGGGCGGACAGCTTCAGCTTGGCGATGTCTCGCTTGCTCCGCTCCCGGTTGGCACGGGGCAGCATGGAGTACTCGGCGGTGACCCACCCCTCCCCTTCCGGCACGTGGGGGGGCACCCGGTCCTCCACCGAAGCAGTGCACAGCACGTGGGTGTTCCCGCAGCGGATGAGGCAGGAGCCCTCCGCAAATTTGTTGATGCCGGGGATAATCTCGATGGGCCGCAGCTGATCGTTGGCCCGTCCGTCAATTCTTGCCATTGATATACCTCCAAAACAGGATACAGTCCCGGGAGACTGTCTTTCTCTTTAATGTCCCGCAGGCCCAGAATCCCAAGCAGCAGACCGGAGGCCATCAGCACCAGAGCGGCCAGAACCGCCCACATGCCTGCCCGGGCAAGGGCCCCGGCCTCCATCAGGACGGTCAGCAGGATTCCGCTCACGGCGCAGGCGCCGCCTAATACCAGCTTTTTCATCTGTCTCCTTCCTTATTATATATCAGATCAGCGCGCGGACAAAGTACTCCGCGTCAAAAGGCATCAGGTCGTCGATGCCCTCGCCCACACCGATATACTTCACAGGCACCTGGAGGGCGTCGGCAATGGCGATGACAATGCCGCCCTTGGCGGAGCCGTCCAGCTTGGTGAGGACAATGCCGGTGATGCCGGCGGCCTCCATGAACTGCTTGGCCTGGATGAGGCCGTTCTGGCCGGTGGTGGCGTCCAGCACCAGCAGGGTCTCGGTCCGGCTGCCGGGCAGCTCACGGTCAATGACACGGCCGATCTTGTTCAGCTCGTTCATCAGGTTCTGCTTGTTGTGGAGACGGCCGGCGGTGTCCACCAGCACCACGTCGGTCTTGCGGGCCTTGGCGGCCTGCATGGCGTCAAACACAACAGCGGCGGGGTCGGCGCCCTCGTGCTGGCGGACCAGCTCCACGCCGGACCGCTGGGACCAGATCTCCAGCTGATCGGCGGCGGCGGCACGGAAGGTGTCGGCAGCGGCCAGCAGCACCTTCTTCCCCTCCCCCTTCAGCCGTGCGCCCAGCTTGCCGATGGTGGTGGTCTTGCCCACGCCGTTGACGCCGATGACCAGAATCACGGCGGGAGAGGCGCTCAGGTTCAGAGCGCAGTCGCCCACGTTCAGCATGTCGGTCAGCACACGGCGCAGGCACTCACGGGCCCCCTCCGTGTCCTTGATCTTCTCCGCCTTTACCCGGCGGCGCAGCTCGGCCACCGCCTTGATGGTGGTGTCCATGCCCATGTCGCCCAGGATGAGGGTCTCCTCCAGCTCGTCGTAGAAGTCGTCGTCCAGCTCTCCGGCAAACAGACTGTCCAGCGAGTGGCCGATGTTCTCCTTGGTGCGGGTCAGGCCCGCCTTGATTTTGTCAAAAAAGCCCATGTACGCTCGGTTCCTTTCGTTCTTTCTTATTTTCAGTATTCCGCGTCCCTCCGGTGTTGAAACACGGTAATTTACTTGATATTCAGTTCCCGCTCCACGTCATTCAGATTGATGGTCAGGATGCGGCTCACACCTTGTTCTTGCATGGTGACGCCGTAGAGCACGTCGGCCTCCTCCATGGTGCCGCGCCGGTGGGTGATGACGATGAACTGGGTCTTGTCGCTCATCTGCCGCAGGTAGTGGGCAAAGCGGACCACGTTGGCGTCGTCCAGGGCGGCCTCAATCTCGTCCATCACGCAGAAGGGCGTGGGGCTCACCTTCAGAATGGCGAAGTAGAGGGCGATGGCCACAAAGGCCTTCTCACCGCCGGAGAGCAGGGTGATGATTTTCAGCGCCTTGCCAGGCGGCTGGACCTTGATCTCAATGCCGCAGTTGAGGATGTCGTCCGGGTCCTCCAGCTCCAGGGTGGCACGGCCGCCCCCAAACAGGGACTGGAAAGTCTCGCCAAAGGCCTGATTGATGATGGCAAACCGGTTGGAGAAGATGGTCTTCATCTCAGCGGTGATGTCGGCGATGATGCCCTCCAGCTCCTTCTTGGACTTCTGCACGTCGTCCCGCTGGTCCTTCAGGTAGGTGTACCGCTCGTTGATGCGCTGGAACTCCTCGATGGCGTCCAGGTTGATGTTGCCCAGGCCGGAGATGGACTTTTTCAGCTCTCCGATGCGGCGCTGGGCCTTGGGCACGCTCTCCAGCTCCACCCGCTGCTGGCGGGCAGCCTCGTGGGAGAGCTCGTAGGTCTCCCACAGCTTGTCCAGAATGCTCTTCTCCTCCATGGCGCTGGACAGCTTCTTCTGCTCCAGCACCGATACCTCCCGCTCCATGGCCAGCAGCTCGGTGTTCTTGTCCCGGCTCTCCCGGTCGGCCTGGTTCCGCTGGCCCTCCAGGGCCAGCTTCTCGCTGTTGAGCCGCTGAATGGTCTGGTTCCGGACCTGGTTCTCCTCCCGGATGGCCTGGAGCTGCCGCTCCTGCTCCAAAATCTGGGCGTTCAGGTCGTCGTTTTTGGCCTTCAGCTCGGCGATCATCTTCGCCCGCTGCTCCCGGTCCCCCGCCATGTCACGGCGCAGGCCCTCCAGCTCCTCCAGGGCCTTCTGGGAGGCGTCCTGCTCGGCCTCCAGGCCGGCCAGCTTCATGTTCAGCCCGGCGATCTGTTCGCCGATGGCGCTCACCTGCTCCTGCAGGCGGCTCTGGCCCTCCGCCTTGCTGTCCGCTTCCGCCCGGAGGGCGGCGGCGGAGCCCTCCAGAGCCTCGATGCGGCTACGGGCGGCGGCGGTGTCCGCCTCGGTCTGGGCGGCCCGCTGCTCCAGCTGCTTCAGCTCGGCGCGCTGGTTCTCCTGCTGGCGGCGCAGTTCGGTCAGCTGGGTCGTATAGTGGGCGCAGCGCTCCTCCAGCTTGAGGATGGCGTCCTCATGGGTGCGCTGCTGGGCCTGGGCGGTCTCCACCTCGTACTGGGCGGCAGCCGCCTCCCGCCTGGCCTCCTCCATCCCTCTGGCCGCCTCGGCCAGGGCGTCCCGCACGCCGCCCAGCTGGGTGTTCAGCCGCTCCAGCTCGTTGGCCCGGCTGAGAATGCCCGCCGAACGGGAGGCCGATCCGCCGGTCATGGAGCCGCCGGGGTTGAGGACCTGTCCGTCCAGGGTGACGATGCGGAACCGGTAGCCGTACTTCCGGGCCATGGCAATGGCCCGGTCCATATCCTCCGCGATGACCACCCGGCCCAGCAGGTTGGAAAACACCCTCTCATAGGCGGGCGCAAACCGGACCAGCCGGTCGGCCATGCCCACAAAGCCGGGTTCCCGCTCCACGGCGCGGTCCCGGAACTCCGAGGGCCGGATGGAGGTCAGGGGCAGGAAGGTGCAGCGCCCGCCGTCCCGCCGCTTCAGACACTGGATGGCGGCCTTGCCCGCCTCCTCGGTGTCCACCACGATGTTCTGCATGGCGGCGCCCAGGGCGATCTCAATGGCCACGGTATACTGGTCCTCCACATGGAGCAGTCCGGCCACCGGGCCGTGGATGCCCCGCAGCTGGCCCCGCTCGGCCTCCCCCATGACCACCTTGATGGCTTTGGAGTAGCCCTCGTAGGCCTTCTCCATGTCCCGGAGCATGTGAATGCGGGATTTGAGGGCGTTCTCCTCCATCTGGAGCTTCATATGCCGGTCCTGGGCCTCCCGGGCCTTCCGGCTGCGGGACTCCAGGCGCAGGGTGTAGCCGCTGATGACGTTCTTCAGGGCGTCCCGGTCCTCCTTGGCCTGCTCCAGCGCGGCGCGGGCGGCCTTCTCCTCCGCCTGGGCGGCGGACAGCCGCTCCTCGGCGGCGGAGAGCTCCTGCCGCACCGCCTCGTCCCGGTCCAGCAGCTCCTGGGCGGCGGCGGCCAGGGCGGACAGCAGCGCCTTTGCCTCGGATGCGGAGGCGCTCTCCACCGCCTCCTTCTGCCGCAGGGCCTCCATCTCGGCGGCCAGGGTGCCGGCGCTCCGCACCGCCGCCTCGGACTGGCTCTGGCAGTCCGCCAGAGACGCCCGCAGGGCGTCCGCCTCCTCTATAATCGATCGGATTCTGCTGCGGCGGTCCTCGATCTGGGCGCCGATGCTGTCGTCCCGCCCCTCCTGGGCGGCCAGCTCCTCCTGAAGGCGGCCGCTGTTCTCCATATTGTTCTGGATGTTGGCCTTGAGCACGGCGATGGCGTTGTCGCACAGGTTGGCGTCCGCCTCCCGCTGCATCATCTCAAAGCGGATGTGCTCGGCCTCCACGTCCTTCTCCCGCATCTGGGCGGCGTAGCCCTCGGCGGCGGCGTACAGCACCTCCACCTGGCGCTGTGCCTCGTCCTTCTGGCGGACGGCGTTCTCGTAGTCGCTCAGGGTCTTGATGGCCGCAGCGCGGATTTTCTCCAGCTGGTCCATCCAGACCGAGATCTCCAGCCCCCGCAGCTCGTCCCGCAGGAGGAGGTACTTCCGCGCCTTCTCCGACTGGGCCCGCAGCGGCTCTACCTGGAGCTCCAGCTCGTCCAGCTTGTCGTTGATGCGGACCAGGTTCTCGTCGGTGCGGGTGAGCTTGTGCTCGGCCTCCTCCTTGCGGTGGCGGTAGCGGGAGATGCCCGCCGCCTCCTCAAAAATCTCCCGGCGGTCGCCGGACTTGACCGAGAGAATCTCGTCGATCTTGCCCTGGCCGATGATGGAGTAGCCCTCCCGGCCAAGACCTGTGTCCATGAAGAGCTCGTTGACGTCCTTCAGGCGGACGCTGCGGCGGTTGATGTAGTACTCGCTCTCCCCCGAGCGGTAGTACCGCCGGGTGACCATGACCTCGCTCTCCTCCAAATCAAAGAAGTGCTCGGAGTTGTCCAGCACCAGCGAGACCTCGGCAAAGCCCAGCTGCTTGCGCTTGGCCGTGCCGCCGAAAATAACGTCCTCCATCTTGCCGCCCCGGAGGGCCCGGGTGGACTGCTCCCCCATGACCCAGCGGATGGCGTCGGAGATGTTGGACTTGCCGCTGCCGTTTGGTCCCACGATGGCGGTGATGTCCTCTCCAAAGGTAAGGACCGTCTTGTCCGGGAAAGACTTGAAACCCTGAATTTCGAGCGCTTTTAAGTACAAATCTGGCACCTCACATCTGCGTTTTTGGTGCAATGCATTTGAATACTATATTATATCAAGTTCCGCCTCTATTTGCAAACGCTTTTCCGCTTTCCGCCCGGTATTCCCTGAAACCCTCCGGCGATATATGCCGCCATTTTTGTACAATTGACCGTTTTACACCAATTTTACATTCCTTCTCTCACTTTTTATTGTGCAAAATGTCATACTCACCCGTTGCATGTAACCAACATTCCTTGTAGAATGGGTATGGAAGGGATCTTATTTGCACATTTGCGTAACCGCTCCGGGAGGTGATGAACCAGCGGTAAGTGACAACAGCTATCGATTGGGCGGCGGAAGTACGCCGCCGTCCGCACGGCCGTGCGGATGAGAGAAAGGATGGAGATCATGAAACGACAGCTCCGTAAAAACCTTGCACTGCTCCTATCCCTCGCAATGTTGTTCACCTTTTTCCCTGCTGCTGCTTCCGCCTCCGGTGAGGATGCGGTATACACCCAAGTTACCGAACTTGATGCTCTGACGGACGGACAGTATGCTCTGGTCGCAGAGACCGCTTCCGGTGCCAAAGCATTTGGAACGAGCATCGGCAACAAAATTGACGGAACCGATGTTTCCATCACTGCAGACGGGCTCTCCTCCAGCAGCAGCATTCCGACCTGGACTGTAACCGTATCCGATGGAAGTGCCACCTTCTATAACGGCAGCGATTACCTGGGATATGGCTCCAGCGGAACCAATTTCACAAAGCCCGATGAGGCCTATGGCTGGAATATTACCTCCAACAGCGATGGGACATTCCGCTTTACTGCCTCTGGCGCAGCAACCCGTGCTATTGCATGGCAGGATCAGGGCGGCCGCTTCGGCGCTTATTCCACTACCAATACTGAAGGATATGTTTTCGACCTGTTGGTCTTCAAAGCCGAAGGCGGCGGCGAAGTGACTCCTCCCGATCCCGAGGAGCCCGAGACCATCTCCATCGCGGAGGCTCTGGCTGCTGCGGACGGCACCGAGAACCTGACGGTCAAGGGTGTGGTCACCCTGCTGGACGGCAAGAACGTCTACCTTCAGGACAGCACCGGCGGTATCTGCGTCCGCATGAGCAACAACTTTGACGACATCGCCCTGGGCGACACCGTCATCGGTACCGGCAAGCGAGCCACTTTCAACGGCCTGCCCCAGCTGGAGAATTCCACTTATGAGAAGTCCTCCGGGCTGACCCTGACCCCGGCTGTCAAGACCATCGGGGAACTGACCACCGCCGACATCTGCACCTATGTGACCCTCCGCAACGTGGAGGTCACCGAGATTTTTGACAATAATGGTCAGTATTCCAACCCCAACATCACCGTGAAGGACAGCAGTGGCAACACCATAGAGCTCTACAAGGCTGTGGTGGACAAGAATGAGGACGGCACCTGGCCTGTGGCTGTCGGCAGCGTCATCACCATCACCGCTGCGGTGGGCGTATTCAATGACAAATTCCAGCTGCGCAATACCCTGGCCAGCGAGATTGACCTGGACGGCAGCACCTCTTCCGGCCCCATTGCCCACGGCGACAAGGTTGTCATCTACGCCCCTGCCTATGGTATGGCCCTGTCCGGCACCTACAACGGCTTCTATAACAACGGCACCGCCGTTACGCTGAAGGACGGTACCCTGTCCGGCTTCACCGCCGCCGACGTGTGGACCGTGGCCGACAACGGCGACGGCACCTGGTCCTTCTCCTATAACGGCCAGAACATCGGCATGGGCGATAAATTCTCCAGCATGCCCCTGGGCGAGAAGAACGACAAGTGGGTGCTGGAGGATGCCGGAAACGGCCTCTGGTACATCAAGAACACCGTCCGCAACTCCTACATGGAGTGGTATGCGGAGAAGAACAACTGGAGTTCCTACGGCAAAATCTCCGCCGGCAGCGAGGGTATGTTCGCCCTCTCCTTCTACAAGGTCACTGAGATTCCCGAGGAGCCCAGCGGCGACCTGCCTGTGGACGGCGCTCAGGTGGTGCTCTACAACGAGGGCGCCAAGGGCGTTCTGGCTGGCCCTGACGGAAACGAAACCAGCCCTTCCATCAACAACGCCGAGGCCACTGTGGCCGACGGCAAGGCCACCCCCGCCAATGGCGCCCGGGTCTTCACCGTGGAAGTCAACGGCGAGTGGTTCCGCTTCAAGACGGCCGACGGCTACCTCTGCTCCAACGGCACCGGCAACAACGCCTTCTACTCTGAAACGGCCAGCGACGACGCCGACTGGAAGCTGACCGCTTTCAACGGCGGCTTCAACCTGGAGAGCCGCACCGCCAAGTTCAATGGCAAGTACTCCCAGTATCTGGAGTACTACGGCGGCTCCTATAAGACCTACAGCCTGTACGGCGACAGCGACAAGGACATCTACACCTTCCACTTCTACCCCGTGGCTGAGGGCGTCACCATTACCGACGGTGTGGTCAATATGCCCGCCGTCACCTTCGGCCTCCTGCCCGACGCCTATGTGGGCCAGGACTACACCGTCAGCTTCACCGTGGACTCTGTCTTCGGCGTCAAGGAGATCTCCGCCACGTACGGCGGCACGGCCGCCCAGCTGACCAACGAGGACGGAACCTACTCCTTCACCATCCCCGCAGCCGCCATGACGGCCGGCGAGCTGGTGATTGCCGTCAGCGGCACAGACAACAAGGATGTGGCCTTTACAGGCACTGTGACGCTTGATGTCAAGGATGAGCCCTACATCACCTCCGTCTTCCCCGCCGCCAGCAGCCAGACCGGCGACGAGAAGCAGCCCGAGATTGGCTTCACCTTCGGCAACGCGGGCGAGAATGCCACCGTCACCATGGCGGTCAACGGCGCCCCCGTGGATCTGACCATCGCCGACGGCAGGGCCTCCTACACCCCCGCCGAGGCCATGGCCGACGGCAAGGTCTCCGTCACCGCAACTGTCACCCGCGCCGACGGCAAGACTATCTCCCGCACCTGGACCTTTACCATCGGCGTGGCGGAGTTCCAGCTCTACTTCGGCCAGCTCCACTCCCACACCGCCGAGTACTCCGACGGCGCGGGCACCCTCCAGGAGGGCCTGAATTATGTGGCCAGCCTCCCCGAGAACGCCAATGTGGACTTTGTGGCCTTCACCGACCACTCCAACTACTTTGACTCCTCCTCCGACGCCAACCCCGAGGCCGCCCTCTACGACCCCAGCCAGATGTCCGCGGAGAGCGCGGAGAAGTGGAACGCCTATACCGGCGCCATCAACGCCTTCAACCAGGCGCACGCCGGCGAAGTGGTGGCCCTGGCCGGCTTTGAGATGACCTGGTCCGGCGGCCCCGGCCACATCAACACCTTCAACACCCCCGGCATTGTCTCCCGCAACAACACCACGCTGAACAACAAGACTGCCGACGCGGGCATGAAGGCCTACTATGCCCTGCTGAGCAACGAGAATCTGGTGGACTCCATCAGCCAGTTCAACCACCCCGGCACCACCTTCGGCAACTTCAGCGACTTTGCCTACTACGATCCCATCATTGACACCCGGATGTACCTGGTGGAAGTGGGCAACGGCGAGGGCACCATCGGCGCCGGCGGCTACTACCCCAGCTACGAGCAGTACATCATGGCCCTGGACAAGGGCTGGCACGTGGCGCCCACCAACAACCAGGACAACCACAAGGGCAAGTGGGGCAACGCCAACGATGCCCGGGACGTTATCCTGACCGACGACTTCTCCCAGGAGGGCCTGTATGAGGCCATCCGCAACTACCGGGTGTACGCCACCGAGGACAAGAACCTGGAGATCAACTACACCCTCAACGACCAGCTGCTGGGCTCCATCATCTCCGATGTCCCGGAGGAGGTTGCCATCAACGTCTCCGTCTACGACCCTGACGCCTCCGACTCCATCTCCAAGGTGGAAGTGGTGGTCAACTCCGGCGCCGTGGCCTACACCTGGGAGGATCCCGCCCAGCTGGCCACCGGTGAGCTGAGCTGCACCATCCCCGCCTCTTACAGCTACTATTTCATCCGCGTCACCCAGGGCGACGGCGACCTGGCTGTCACCGCCCCCGTGTGGGTCGGTGAAGTGGTGAAGCTGGGCGTCTCCTCCGTGGAGTGCGGCACCGCCACCCCCGTTACCGGCGAGGCCCTCACCCTCACCACCACCCTCTTCAACAGCGAGTCCGAGTCCGCCACCGTCAAGTCCATCACCTATTCCAGCGGCGACGAGGTTCTGGGCACCGACACCAAGGGCTATGAGATCCCCGCCTCCGGCACCCTGGCCGTGGACTGGAGCTATATCCCCGACATGGCCCGGGTGATGACCCTCACCGTCACCGCAGTCCTGGAGCAGGGCGGCATTGAGTATACCTACTCCAAGGACGTGACCCTGGACATCCTGGACGCCAGCCAGCTGGTGTACATCGGCATCGACGCCTCCCACTACAACGAGTACGTCAACGGCAACTACAAGGACTCCATGGGCAACTTCGGCAATCTGGCCGCCGGTTACTCGGTGCGCACCGTAGAACTCAAGACCAGCGACGACCTGATCGCCGCCTGTGAGAACAAGGACAACAAGTACAAGGCCATCATTCTCACCGCCCCCTCCCGCCGGGACGGCAGCGCCCTGCGGGACCCCTATGTCTGCTACTCCGACGAGGAAATTGAAGCCCTGAAGGCCTTCAACACCGCCGGCGGCACCCTCGTCCTGGCCGGCTGGTCCGACTACTACGAGAGTTATGAGGACTTCCCAGCCGCGGACCACATGGCCGCCCAGCAGAACAAGGTCCTGGAGGCCTTGGGCTCCTCCCTGCGCATCGGGGACGACGCCACCAACGACGACTCCCTCAACGGCGGTCAGACCCAGCGGCTCTACCTGTCCACCTACAACTGGGACCACTTCCTCATGGAGGGTGTGGAGTTCGACCCGGAGAACCCCAACAACAACCTGTACTCCCAGCTCTTCAGCCAGTACGGCGGCGCCTCCATCTACGCGGTGGATGCGGAGGGCAATCCCATTTCCACGCTGCCCGAAACCGTCTCCCCCGTGGTCTACGGCCACGCCACCACCTACTCCAAGGACAGCGACAATGACGGCCTGGGCGGCGATGACATGCCCAGGTACGCCGTGGCCGAGGGCGACAACCGCCTGATGGTGCTGGCCACCGAGCAGCTGGAGGGCAAGGGCCTGATTGTGGTCTCCGGCGCGGCCTTCATGTCCAATTTTGAGGTCCAGGCCACCATCGGAGACTCCGGCGCGGAGAAGAACTACTCCAACTACAATATCTGCGAGAATCTGGTGTCCTATCTCAATCCCCTGACCATCACCGACATCGCCGACGTGCAGGCCCAGCCTCTGGAGGGCATTAAGTACGTCATCGAGGGCGTGGTCACCTCCAATGCCTCCGGCTATGACAAGGATACCGCCTTCTTCGACTGCATCTACGTCCAGGATGATACCGCCGGTATCAACGCCTTCCCCGTGGCCGGCAACTACAAGGTCGGCGACAAGGTGCGCATCACCGGCACCACCTCCTCCTACCAGGGCGAGCGTCAGATCGCTGTGACCTCCATCGAGAAGATCGGCGAGGGCTCCGTGGAGCCCAGGCTCATCACCACCCAGGAGGCGGCCGAATCCAAGTATCTGGGCAGCCTGGTCCAGATTAAGGGCGTGGTGGTCAGCTTTGCCGAGGCCGAGGGCCTGGTCCAGACCATCATGGTCCGGGACGAGAGCGGCTACGACGCCCGGGTGTTCATCGACGGCTACATCACCAGCGGCAAGACCATCGAAAACCTGGCGGTGGGCCATGAGATCACCGTCACCGGTCTGGCCTCCTACGACAACACCTTTGACGGCCCCGCCCCCCGCATCCGCGTCCGCGACCGCGCCGACATCGTCTGCGGCACCGAGGTTGTGGATATTCCGCCTCAGGAAGAGGAGGAGAACCCCAGGCCTCCCTACATCCCGCCCACTGACGACGATGTGGTCATCATCGACGAGGACGGCGTGCCCCTCACCCCCGTGCCCCCCGCCGACGCCGGCGCGTACACCGTAGCCGTCCAGGTGGACGAGGACGGGCACTACACTATCGTCCCCATCGCGGTGGTGGAAAACGGTAAGATCCTCTCCCTGGGCGATTCCAGCAAGCTCCAGCTTATCGACAACACCAAGGTCTTTGTGGACGTGGCCGCGTCCCTGTGGTGTTCCCCCGCTGTGGCTTTCGTCAGCGCCCGTGAGCTTCTCCTGGGCACCGGCGGTGGCTACTTCGCACCCGACGCCTCCGTCACCGGCGGCGAGCTGGTCACCGTCCTGTGGCGTCTGGCCGGCTGTCCCGCCGTGGAGGGTCAGACGGGTACCGAGTGGTACGCCCAGGCCGCCCAGTGGGCTTCCTCCCTCTCCATCGTCTCCGACGGCTTTGACGGCGATCAGCCCGCCACCCGCGCCGACGTGGCCAGCGCCCTGTACGCCATGGCCGGTGTGCTGGAGGCTGAGACAGGCCTCAGCGGTTCCCTGAACTTTGCTGATGCCGCCGCCATCCCCGAGGACGCCATGGATGCCTTCCTCTACTGCCAGCAGAACGGCATCATCACCGGCAGACCCGGCGGCCTGGCCGCCCCCGGCGCCGCGCTCACCCGCGGTGAGCTCTCCGCCATGGTCCAGCGCTTTATCCTCGCGCTGCTCAAGTAAACCGCAAGCATGACAGCCTTCGGGGCCGCCCTCACGGGCGGCCCCGAACGCCGTTTTCCCCCACACACTGACGACAAGGCAGGGATTCTATGAAAAAACAGGACAATGCGCCCAGGAAGCTCCAGATGCCCCATCTCACCGCCGGAAGGATTGCGTCCATTGCGGCCTCCCTTCTGGCGCTCGCCCTGCTGGTGGGCTTTGGCGTCTGGCTCAACGCCCCCCGGGAGGACGATATCCCCACCAGCGCCAGCCAGATGGTCTTTGCCGTGGCCCGGGTCAACGACGTGCTGATGGACAACGCCGAGCCGGACGACTGGACAGAGGGCCGCAGGCTGGGCACCCAGCTGCTGGAGCTGGAGATCTGCACCGGCGAGCACAAGGGCGAGATTCTGGAGGCCTACAACTATCTCAACGCCTACACCAACCTGGACGCCAAGGAGAACACCCGTCTCATCGTCCGGCTGGACTATGACGACAGCGGCGCGCTCTATGTGGTCAATATCTTCAACTACGACCGCTGGCAGGTTGTGGGCGCTTTTATCCTGGTTTTCGCCCTTGTCATGATTCTGGTGGGCGGCTGGAAGGGCGTCAAGGCCCTGCTGGGGCTGCTCTTCACCCTGGCCTGCGTCTGGTTCCTGCTGCTCCCCATGATGCTCCGCGGCATCTCTCCCGTCCCTGCCACGGTGGCCATTATCGCCCTCACCTCCGCCGCGTCCCTGCTGCTGCTGGACGGCCCCACCCTCAAGACGCTGTGCGCCACTCTGGGCTGTGTGGGCGGCGTGGCGGTGGCCGGTATCTCGGCGGCCATTGTGGGCGTCCTGACGCCGCTCAACGGCTTCAACACGGATAACGCCGAGTCCCTTGTGCTCCAGGCCTCGGACGGTGGGCTTCAGATCAGCGGCCTGCTGGTGTGCAGCATCCTTATCTCCTCCATGGGTGCGGTAATGGACGTGGCAATGTCCATCGCCTCCGCCCTCCACGAGCTGCGCACCCACAACCCGGAGCTGTCTCCGCTGAGTCTGTTCCGCTCCGGCATGAACATCGGCCGGGACGCCATGGGCACCATGGCCAACACCCTGATCCTGGCCTTCGCGGGCTCCTCCCTGAACACCCTGCTCCTCTTCCAGGTCTACGACTATCCCCTTATGCAGCTGCTCAACAGCGACCTGCTGAGCCTGGAGCTGCTCCAGGGCATCGCCGGGTCCATGGGTATCATCCTTACCGTCCCCATTGTAGCAGGCCTCTCCGGCTACATTATGGGCCGGAACCGGAAGTGAGTCTGACTGTCCGTCGAAAAAGGTGCAAAGCACCTTTTTCAAGAAAGACTGCATGGTGGAAAGGGCTCAATTTTTTCAAAATCGTCGCCCCTTCCGCCATGAGAAGTGTCATTTCCGAGGCGCATGTCCCCGGAAATGACGGATTTCGATTTGATTCCTGCGGCTGCGGCCGCAGGAACTCTGCGAGGCTTCCTTTTCCGGGAAGTTTTCCGACAAATACAGCGGGCGGGCCGGAATATCCGGTCCGCCCGCTTGTTTCCTGTATTCAGCCCTTCAGCCTGCTGATGGCCGCCCTGGCCGCCATCTGCTCGGCTTCCTTCTTGCTGCGGCCCTCTCCGGCCCCCACGGGGGTGCCGTTGAGCTCCACCTCCACCTGGAAGCGCTTGGCGTGGTCCGGGCCGGTGGCGCCCACCAGACGGTAGGCCAGCACCTGGCCGCTCTCCCGCTGGACCAGCTCCTGGAGGGCGGTCTTGTAGTCCCGGCTGCCGCTCTTCTCCTCTTCCCGGTCCAGAATGAAGCGCTGGATGATCTTCCGGGCGGAGCCGATGCCGCCGTCCAGGTAGACTGCCGCCAGCACGGCCTCCACCGCGTCCGCCACAATGGACGGCCGCTCCCGGCCGCCGCCGGCGGCCTCGCCCTTGCCCAGCTTCAGGTAGGACCCCAGATTCAGCTGTTGGGCCACCTCCACCAGGCTGCCCTCACACACCAGGGCCGCCCGGGTACGGGTCAGGTCTCCCTCCGGCAGATCCGGATGGACCCGGTAGAGGTAGTCGGCGGTGACCATCCCCAGCACCGAGTCCCCCAGGAACTCCAGCCGCTCGTTGCTCTGTGCACCGGTGTGGCGGTTCTCATTGGCGTAAGAGCTGTGGGTCAGCGCGTTCTCCAGCAGGGCCCGGTTCTGAAAGGTATAGCCCAGCTTCTCCTCCAGCTTCTCCATTTGTTGTTTCCCTCCCAGTAAAAATCAAAGCCCCGCACCCGGCGGGGCTTTGAGCTCATTGCGTTTTATTCCTCAACCTTGCCCTGGAGATAGTGCACCAGATCACCCACCGTCTTAATGGCGGCCACGTCGTCCTCACTCATCTCCTCGATGCCGAATTCCTCCTCCAGGCCCATGGAGAGCTCCACAATGTCCACGGAGTCGGCGCCCAGATCGTCCTCAAAGGAAGTATCCATGGTAATGCTCTCAGGCTCTACGCTGAACTGTTCAGCCAGCAGCTCGGTCAGCTTTTCGAAAATCATAACTATCTACTCCCAGCTATTTTAGTTGCCGCGCACGGCATCTCTTGCACTAAAATAATAGGCATATTCAGCCAGCGTGTCAATACCATTTCTAAAATTTTATGCCCGGTACAACATTTCAATACATGCTTCCTGCTTTTTCCCATAAAATCCGGACATATGCCGCCGGGCTTACTCGGCGGCGGGCTTGTGCATGACGGGCAGGCGCATGTACTCCACGTTCTCGGTAATGTCGTCGATGATGCCGGAGGCGGCGAACTGCATGGCCTGGCGGATGGCGTTGCGGATGGCATAGGCGTCGGAGGATCCGTGGGCCTTGATGACCGGCTTGGAGATGCCCACCAGAGCGGTGCCGCCCACCTCGCGGGAGTCCATCATCCGCTTGAAGTCCCTGATGCCGTCCTTCACCAGCAGGGCGGCCAGCTTGGTGGTGATGCTCTTCATGAACATCTTCTTCATCTCGCCGGCCATGAAGCTGCCCGCGCCCTCCATGGTCTTGAGGAAGATGTTGCCCGAGTAGCCGTCGGTGACGATGACGTCCACCGCGCCCAGAACGGCCTCCTTGCCCTCCACGTTGCCGGCAAACTGGATGCGCCCCTCGGCGTCCGCCTTCTTGAGGAGCTTCCAGGTCTCCCGCTGGAGGTCGGTGCCCTTGGACTCCTCGGCGCCGATGTTCAGCAGGCCCACCCGGGGCTCGGGGCGGCCCATGACCCGCTCGGCGTAGTAGGAGCCCATGAAGGCGAACTGGAGCAGGTACTCGGGGGTGCACTCGGCGGTGGCGCCGCAGTCGATGAGCAGGGCGCCGCCCTTGGCCGTGGGCACCACAGGGCACATGGCCGCCCGGCGGATGCCCTTCACCCGCTTGACCAGCAGGGTAGCCGCGGAGAGCAGGGCGCCGGTGCTGCCGGCGGAGACAAAGGCGTCCCCCTTCCCCTCCTTGAGCAGGTTCAGGCCCACAGTGAGGGAGGAGTCCTTCTTCTCCTTGAAGGCGGTGGCGGGGTTGTCGCAGATCTCCACCACCTCGGAGGCATGGGCGATCTCAATGCCGGCGGGCAGTTCCTTGATGCCGTCCTCGGCCAGGACGGCCAGGATGTCCTCGCCCCGGCCCACCAGGATGACCTCGGCTCCCAGCTCCTTCACCGCCCGCAGGGCGCCTCTGACGTTGGAGGCAGGGGCGTTGTCGCCGCCCATGGCGTCTACGATGATTTTCATTTTGATTCCTCCCAAAGCTGTTTTCTTTCTCTGTCCTCACGCAGGGGCCGCCGCTCATCGGTCAGACCCAGCAGGTAGTCGGCAGATACATTGTAGTGCTCACAGAGCATGGCCAGCCTGGCAAATGTGGACGCCTTCCGCCCATTCTCCATCTCGCCAATCTGGTTCTGCTTCACACCAAGGAGCTCGGCCAAATCCCTCTGCGTTTCTTTTCTCTCGCTCCGCAGCTCCCGCAGGCGTGCGCCAAACAATTCATTTGAATACATCGGCTCTCCCTCTTGACCAACCCACTAATAGCGTGTATAATGAATGCACGCTATTAGTGGGGGTGTTTCAATCATGATCGACCGCATTGAAGAACTCTTTGAATCAGAGCTAGAGCGCGGAAGACTGGAGTTCAGCCGCGCTCCCGACGCAGACCCGCGGGAACGGGCCCTTGCCGCCTGCTACAACCGCATCCACGCCGCCCTGGGGCTGGAATTTCTCGACCGCCTCAACGACCTGGAGGCCGAGGCCGCTTACTACGAGCGGCTTATCTGCTTCCGCCACGGCTTCCGTCTGGCCCTGCGGCTGGTGCTGGAGGCGGGTGTGTAATCCCCTTACTCCGCGTCCAGCTCCGCCAGCTTCTCCAGCGCCCGCCTGGACAGCTCGGCATTTTTATTCCGCTTGCCCTTCACCTTATAGCCCAGGGGCGGGATGATGCCGAAATTCACATTCATGGGCTGGAAGTCGGTGACCGTCTCGTTGCTGATATACAGCGCCAGGGCGCCGGTGGCGGTCTCCTGGGGGAAGTCCACGGGCGGAAGCCCACGCAGACGTCGGGACAGCTCCACTGCCGCCAGGAAGCCGGAGGCGGTGGACTCCACATAGCCCTCCACGCCGGTAATCTGGCCGGCAAAGCAGATGCGAGGGGCCTTTTTCACCCGGTAATACCGGTCCAGCAGGCGGGGCGAGTCCAGGTAGGTGTTGCGGTGCATGACCCCGTAGCGGACGAACTCGGCATTCCGCAAAGCGGGAATCATGGAGAACACCCGCCGCTGCTCGGGCCACTTCAGGTGGGTCTGGAAGCCCACCAGATTGTAGATGGTGCCATCGGCGTTGTCCTTGCGCAGCTGCACCACGGCAAAGGGCTCTTTGCCCGTCCTGGGGTCCTTCAGGCCCCGGGGCTTCAGGGGGCCGTAGCACAGGGTGTCGTGGCCCCGGCGGGCCATGACCTCCACAGGCATGCAGCCCTCGAACACGTTCTTATCCTCAAAGCCGTGGACCTCCGCCTCCTGGGCGGCGCACAGCTCGGTCCAGAAGGCCTCGTACTCCCCGGCGGTGAGGGGGCAGTTAATGTAGTCCGGGGTGCCCTTGTCGTATCGGGAGGCAAAGAAGGCGCTGTCCATGTCCACGCTCTCAAAGGTCACCAGAGGCGCGGCCGCGTCGAAGAAGTTCAGATAATGGCTCTCGGGGAAAAAGGCCTTGATATCCTCGGCCAGGGCGTCCGAAGTCAGGGGGCCGGAGGCCACAACGACCTGGCCCTCTGCCGGAAGGTGCTCCACCTCCCCCTCCACTACGGTGATCAGGGGGTGGCTGCGGATTTTCTCCGTAACGGCCTGGGCAAAGCCGTGGCGGTCCACCGCCAGGGCGCCGCCCGCCTCCACCCGGTGCTCGTCGGCGCAGGAGAGAATCAGGGAGCCCATGCGGCGCAGCTCCTCCTTCAGCAGGCCCACCGCGTTCTCCAACTGGTCGGACCGCAGGGAGTTGGAGCACACCAGCTCGCCAAACCAGGGCGTGTGGTGGGCGGGGGTCATCTTCTCCGGCTTCATCTCCCGCAGCTCCACGGGGATGCCCCGCTGTGCCAGCTGCCACGCGGCCTCAGACCCGGCCAGGCCCGCGCCGATTACAATCACTGGTTCCATCGTATCTCCTTTGTATCGCAAGAGGGCAGGGGCGGGCCTGTTCCCGTCCCTGCCCCAGGGTTATTCCTCGGTTTTGGCTGCCTTTTTGGCCGTCGTCTTTTTGGCGGCGGGCTTCTTCGCCGCCGTCTTTTTCTCCGCAGGCTTCTTGGCCGCACTCTTTTTGGCTGCCGTCTTTTTAGCGGCCGGCTTTTCGGCCTTCTCCGCCCCTTCGGCGGGAGCGGCTTCACCCTCGGCGGGCTTCTTCTTGTAGCCCCGCTGGTCCTCGGGCAGGAAGTTGGGGCACTCGGGGTTGATGCAGAAGGGCCGCTTAAAGCCTCTGCCCGACTTCTTGAACATGGTGTGACCGCAGGAGGGGCAGTTGTCCTTCACCGGCACGTCCCAGGTCATAAAGTCACACTTCACGCCGTTGCGGCCGGCGTTGTTCTCGCAGCCGTAGTAGGCGAAGCCCCGCTTGGAGGTCTTTTTCAGAATCCGTCCGCCGCACTTGGGGCAGCGGCCGGGCATCTCAATCACAATGGGCTGGGTGTGGTCGCACTCGGGCCAGCCGGGGCAGGCCAGGAACCGGCCGAACCGGCCCGACTTGATGACCAGATTCCGGCCGCACTTGGGGCAGATCTCCTCGGAGACCTCGTCGGGCACTTTGATGCGCTCGCCGTCCAGGTCCTTCTCCGCCTGCTGGAGCTCCTTCTCAAAGCCGCCGTAGAAGCCGCTGATGAGCTCCCGCCAGTTGACCTTGCCGGTCTCCACCTCGTCCAGCTGCTCCTCCATGTGGGCGGTGAAGGCGGTGTCCACAATATCGGGGAACTTGTCCTTCATCAGCCCGGTGACCACCTCGCCCAGGGGGGTGGTGCGCAGGTACTTGCCCTCCTTCACCACATACTCCCGATCCAGGATGGTGGACACGGTGGGGGCATAGGTGGAGGGGCGGCCGATGCCCTTTTCCTCCAGGGCCTTGATGAGGGTGGCCTCGGTGTACCGGGCGGGGGGCTGGGTGAAGTGCTGGTCCCGGTTGAGCTTCCGCAGGTCCAGGGGCTCCCCTTCCTTCAGGTCGGGCAGCGGGGACTGGAACTCGTCCTCCTCCTCGTCCTTGCCCTCCACGTACACCGCCATGTAGCCGGAGAACTTGATGGCGGAGTGGTTGGCCCGGAAGGTATAACCGGCGGACTCCACATCGATGGTCACGCTGTCGTACACGGCGGCGGCCATCTGGCAGGCCAGGAACCGGCTCCAGATCAGCTTGTAGAGCCGGTACTGCTCGCTGGTCAGGTCCTTTTTTACGTCTTCGGGGGTCAGGTTTACGTCAGAGGGGCGGATGGCCTCGTGGGCGTCCTGAGCGCCCGATTTGGCCTTGTAGACCCGGGCCTTGCCGGGATAGTACTCCTGTCCATAGCGGCCCAGAATGAAGCTCTTGGCGGCCGCGGTGGCCTCGTCGGACAGGCGGAGAGAGTCGGTTCTCATATAGGTAATGAGACCAACAGTGCCCTCCCCCGCGATATCCACGCCCTCATAGAGCTGCTGGGCGATGGACATGGTCCGCCGGGGTGTCATGTTCAGCTTGCGGGAGGCCTCCTGCTGGAGGGTGGAGGTAGTGAAGGGCGGCGCGGGGTTGCGCTGCTTGTCCTGCCGCTTCACGCCGCGGACGGAGAAGGGGGCGTGCTCCACGGCGGCCACCACCGCGTTGACCTCCTCCTCGCTGCGGAGCTCCATCTTCTTCTCCCGGCCGTAGAAGGCCGCCTTGAACTTGCCCGCCGCAGGGGCGATGCGCTCCAGCTCGGCCTCCAGGGTCCAGTACTCCTCGGGCTTGAAATCCCGGATCTCCTGCTCCCGCTCCGCCACCAGGCGGGTGGCCACCGACTGGACACGGCCCGCGCTCAGGCCCCGGCGGATCTTTTTCCACAGCAGGGGGGAGATCTGATAGCCCACAATGCGGTCCAGCACGCGGCGGGCCTGCTGGGCGTCCACCAGGTCCATGTCGATGGCCCGGGGATTGGCAATGGACTCGTTGACCACCTTCTTGGTAATCTCATTGAAGGTAACCCGGTGGGTCCGCTCGTCGGGCAGCTCCAGCAGCTCCTTCAGATGCCAGGAGATGGCCTCGCCCTCCCGGTCCGGGTCGGTGGCCAGGAAGATCTGATCGCTCTTCTTGGCCGCCTTTTTCAGGTCGTCGATAACCTCTTCCTTGCCCTTGATGGGCTGGTAGTCCAGGGTGAAGCCGTGCTCCACATCCACGCCCAGCTTGCTCTTGGGCAGGTCCCGCACATGGCCCATGGACGCTTTGACCTGATACCCGGGACCCAGGTATTTGGTAATGGTCTTGGCCTTGGCCGGAGATTCCACGATAACCAGATTTGTCTTTGCCACGATATACCTCCAAAAGGAGAACAGGCCTTTCCTCAGGCCCGGTTTCTCTCGCTTATTCTCGCTTTAACGCCACGGCGCACGCAAAGCGCCTGCCCGCCTTCTCCTCCACATAGCCGTGGATTTGCAGCATGGTCAGGGCGCTGGACACTCTGCGGGCGGGAATCTGAGTCAGCTCCACCAGGTCGTCTGTCCGCAGCTCCCGCCCCTCCAGGGCAAGGAGGAGCGCCCGCTCGTCGTCGGTGAGCGCACCGTCTTCTAAGGTAATATATGCCATTTTTTCGAACTTGTCAACCGTTTCAGCGGCCGCCGCTTCAGGCACATCCTGCTCCTGTGGGGAATCCGGGGCCTCCAGCCGGGCCGTCTCCTCCCCGGCAGAGAGGGGCTCAGGCCGGCTCACCCGTCCGGGCAGCAGGCGCTCGTACTCACACAAAATGTCCCAGCCCGACAGAACCAGCTTGGCCTCGCCCCGCTGGATGAGCAGGTTGGTACCCCGGCTCATGGGCGCGTCGGCGTTGCCGGGCACCGCAAAGGCGTCCCGCCCCTGGTCCAGGGCCAGGCGCATGGTGATCATGGTGCCGCTGTGCTCCTCGGCCTCCACGGCGGCCACGCCCAGGGACAGGCCGCTGATAATCCGGTTGCGGACGGGAAAATGCTCCCCTTTGTTCTCCGTCCCCGGCGGATACTCGGAGATGAGCGCGCCCGCCGCAGCCACGTCCTCATAGAGCCAGCGGTTTTCCGCCGGATAGACCACGTCGATTCCGCCGCCCAGCACCGAGACCACACTGCCGCCGCCCTTCAGGGCGCCCCGGAGAGCGGCCGCATCCAGTCCCCGGGCAATGCCGGAGACCATCAGCGCGCCGCCCCTGGCCAGTTCCATGCCCAGGCGTCCGGCCATGATTTTTCCGTACTCCGTGGGCCGCCGGGTACCCACCACGCCGACGGTCACCAGCTCGTCAAACGGGAAGAGCTTTCCCTTTACATACAGCACACAGGGCGGGTCTGCAATCTGCCGCAGGCGCTCGGGGTACTCCGCGTCCTGAATGGTGAGGATTCGGATGCCCAGCCGGTCGCAGTCGCCCAGGATGCGCTCAGCCCCGTCCAAACTTTTATCCAGCAGGGCCCGCTGCTGCCACTCGGTCAGGCCGGACAGGCGGTACTCCTCCCGGTCGGCAAAGTAGACCGCCTCCGGCGTGCCGAAATGGTCCAGCAGCCGGAAGGTCTGAAGGGGCGCAAGCCCCCGCCTTGTGGTGAGCCAGATCCAGTATTTCAGCGCTGCCACAGCCGTCCCCTCCCGTTCTCTTACCGGCACATCTCCCACAGCACGATCCCTGCCGCCATGGCGGCGTTCAGGGACTCGCACCGCTCCCGCATGGGAATTTTAATGGTCCTCCGGCACAGGGCCAGGGCCTCCTCCGAGATGCCCCGCCCCTCGCTGCCGATGACCACCGCCGCACGCTTCAGGTCCACCTGCCGCACATCCGCCGTGTCCGCCCGGAGGGCGGTGGCGTAGAGCGGGATGTCCGCCTCCTCCAGCAGGGCCCGCACAGTCTCCAGATCCGTCTCCCAGGCCGGCAGGCGGAAGCAGGCGCCCATGGTGGCCCGGATGGTCTTGGGGCTCCAGGGGTCGGCGCAGCCGTTGACCAGCAGCAGGCCGTCGGCCCCAAAGGCGTCGGCGGTGCGCCAGATGGTGCCCAGATTGCCCGGGTCCTGGACCCCGTCCAGCACCAGGTACCGCCCGCCGGAGAGCTTGTCCGGCGGTGTGAGGGAGGGCGTCCGGCACACAGCCAGCAGTCCCTGGGGCGTCTTCACCGAGGAGACCGCCCGCAGAAGGCTGTCAGGCACCTCCACCCGGCGGCTCTCGCGGGGCAGGCCCTGGGGAGGCGTTTTTCCCTCTGCCGCCAGAAGGGTCTCCACGCAGGCGCCCCACTTCAGGGCCTCTTCTATCAGCTTGGGCCCCTCGCAGACAAAAACCCCCTCTTCCCTGCGCAGAGCGCGGCTCTGCCCCAGCTTTTTGATGCGGACCATCAGAGGGTTCTGCCGACTGGTAATGTGCTCCATAGGGGCCTCCTTCTCTCTCGCCTGCCGCTTACAGATCGTGCAGGCGGTTGATGTCCTCGTTCCGTCCCAGGGTCACCACGGCGTCCTTGGCCTCCAGAACATAGTCGCCGCCGGGGGCCACGTCCAGCTGGCCGGTGCTCCCCTTGCGGACGGCGATGATATTGACGTGATGCTTGGCCCGGACGTCCAGGTCCCGGATGGAGCGGTGCTGCCAGCTCTTGGGGATCTCCAGCTCCACAATGCCGAAGTCGTCGGACAGCTCGATAAAGTTGAGCACACTGGAGCTGGACAGCCCCTGGGCCAGCTTGACGCCCATCTCGTGCTCAGGGAACACCACCCGGTCGGCGCCGATCTTCTCCAGCACCTTCCGGTGGACATGGCTCTGGGCCTTGCAGATGACCCTCTTGACGCCAATCTCCTTCAGATTCAGGGTAATCAGGGCGCTGTTGCCCACGTCGTCGCCCACGGCCACAATAGCACAGTCGTAATTGCGCACGCCCAGAGCGCGGAGCACGGCAGGGTCCCGGGCGTCGCCGGCGACGGCGTGGGTGACCCGGTCGGCCACCTGCTGCACCCCCTCCTCGCTGGCGTCAATAGCCAGCACCTCGTGCCCCAGTTCACACAGCTCGGTGGCCACTGCGGTACCGAAACGTCCAAGTCCGATGACAACAAAAGTCTTCATGATAAGTTCACCTTTCTCCGCTGTTGGCGGATACAGAATCGGCGGCTCTGTCCGCCGTCAGCCGATCATAATGTCCAGATTCGGATACTTAATCTTAGCCGGATAGCGATTCCGGGTCAGGAATGCCATGGAGAAGGTAAGGACACCGATGCGGCCCAGATACATCAGGCAGATAAGTATCACATGGGAAACAGGACTCAGCGTGGGTGTAATGCCCACTGTAACGCCTACCGTGCCCAGTGCCGACGCCGTTTCAAAGGCGGCATGGAGATAGGGTACTCCATCCACCAGAGAGATCAGAATGGAGCCTGTCATGAACAGAAATACGATGATCAGTGCCAGGGTCATGGCGTCAATGACCTTCCGGTAGGAGATGGCCCGGCCCCGGATGGTCACCTGCTCCCGGCCCGCCAGGTTGGCGCGCAGGCTCAGCAGCAGCAGCGCCGCCGTCACCGTCTTCAGTCCGCCGGCGGTGGAGCCTGAGGATCCGCCAATCAGCATCAGCACGCAGGAGACCACAATGGAGCTGTCCAGCAGACCGCCCTGATTAAAGGAGGCGAAGCCTGCTGTGCGCAGCGTCACCGACTGGAACAGCGCGTTGAGCATCTTCTGGGGCAGCGGCATGGAGCCGAAGGTGGCGGGGTTGTTATACTCCACGCTCAGGAAGAACACCATGCCGCCAATCAGAAGGCCGGCGGTAACGCTGAGCACCATTTTCGTATAAAAGGAAAACCCTTTCCAACTTCTGGCCCGGAGAATATCCTCCCATACGAAGAAGCCCAGGCCGCCGGATACAATCAGCACCATAATCGTGCCCAGCACCAGCGGATCATTATTGTATCCTTCAAGACTTGTAAAGGCGCCGAACTTTCCGCCAACCAGATCAAATCCGGCGTTGCAGAAGGCTGAAATAGCGTGGAAAATTCCCCGCCAGATGCCGCCTGCAAGGCCGAACTGAGGAATAAACCGGGTGGAGAGCACCACCGCGCCGATGCCCTCCAAGGTGAATGTCACCATCAGCGCATGGCGCACCACCCGGACCACGCCGTCCATGTCGTTCAGGTTCAGCGTGGATGCCATGATCAGCCGCTCGGACAGGCCGATGCGGCGGCGCAGCAGCAGCGAGAACAGGGACAGTACGGTCATAAAGCCCAGACCGCCCACCTGGATCAGCAGAATAATGACCAGCTGTCCGAAGAAGGTCCAACTCATCCCTGTGTCCACCGGGACAAGGCCGGTCACGCAGGTGGCGGAGGTGGCGGTAAACAGACTGGTGAGGAATCCGGCGCTCTGGCCGTTCTGGGATGCCACGGGCAGCATCAGCAGCAGTGTTCCCAACAGAATGATAATAGCAAAGCCCCCTGCCACAATGCGGGTGGCATTCATACTCTTTCTTCGGATCAGCACATCCCTGAACCATAAACCAATATGTTTTGTCAAGCTAACGCCTCCAGAACGATGAGCGGACATCAATTGCTCCGCAATTTTCCATTTTTACACAGAACAGCATACCGAAGGGATGGCGCTCCGCTCCGGTATGCTGTTTGTACCACTTTCTCCGGGAGCCCAGTCCTCGAAACCAGAAAAGGAAATCACAGGACTTTTATCTGTAAGCTCTCAAAGTCCTCCATTCAGGAATGAGTATAGCATACGCTCCAAAGGGATTCAAGTCAACGATTTTTTGCACTTCTCCTCTTTTATCTCATTTCTCATAAAAAGTGTATTGGCTTTTACCGGCTGTCCGGTCAGTTTTGTCAAAATGGTTTGTCAGTTCTCCCTTAAAGTGGCTTTCACAGCGAAGCAGAAGAAACCTGCGGCGGATGGACACCTCCAGCTTAAATCAGGCGCAGTTCCCTGTTGGGCACGGTCAGCTCATATTCGATGGCGTTGCCCGGCAGGCTGCCGAACACGGTGCAGATATCCACTCTCCCATGAAGCACACAGGGCCTTGCCGCCCGCCCCTGCGGTGAGCCTAATGCCGTGCTTGGCGCAGCAGGGACTCTTGCCGGTGAGTACTGTGTCCGGCACGGAATTTTCCACCTTGTTCTGGGCCTCATAATGCCGGATTTCCTCCATCTATTCCAGAAAAACGGCCTGCTGAGCTGGGTTCTGCTCCTCCGCATACTTTCCGCTGCCCAGAATGCGCATCTGTATATCCAGGAAAATTACATCAAATTGGCCGCGGTTCGCATCCATATACCGACTTCATCACAAAAAAGGGAAAGGCTTGTTTTCGTAAGAAAACAAGCCTTTCCCACACCCTTTGGTGGAGATAAGCGGGATCGAACCGCTGACCTCTTGAATGCCATTCAAGCGCTCTCCCAGCTGAGCTATACCCCCATATTTTTGTCATCTTGTGACGACCTTTGTAGTATAGCACTCTAACATCCCTGTGTCAACTATAAAATAAAATTTTTTTCTTTTTATTCTGATTGCGCCGTTCTCCCTTCCTTTTTCTTACAGATTTTATAAAATATCTGCCCGTGAAAAGAAGGCGAAGAGCGGACCGCGCCGTCATACGGCGGTACGGTCCGCTCTTTATATCTCTCAGATGCCGCCCGTTTAATACAGCTTCGCGCCCGCAGGGATGCGCTCGTCCACCATCAGCAGGTTCAGGCCCTCATGGCCGTCCTCCTCATGCACGGCGGAGATCAGCATGCCGCAGGAGTCGATGCCCATCATCTTGCGCGGCGGCAGGTTGACGATGGCGATGGCAGTCTTGCCCACCAGCTGCTCCGGCTCGTAGTACTCGTGGATGCCGCTGAGAATCACCCGGTCGGCGCCGGTACCGTCGTCCAGCACGAACTTCAGCAGCTTCTTGCTCTTGGGCACCGCGGAGCACTCCTTGATCTTCACGGCCCGGAAGTCGGACTTGGAGAAGGTATCGAAGTCCACCATCTCTTCAAACAGCGGCTCAATCTTGACATTGGAGAAGTCGATCTGCTCCACCGGGGCGGCGGGAGTGGCCTTGGCGGCAGCCTGCCCGGCCTTTTCCGCTCTGGCGGCATTGTCAGAGGCCAGAGGCTTCATGGTGGGGAACAGAAAACTGGTGCTCTGTATCCCCCGCAAGTTCCCATATCCTCAGCATTGCCCGGAAGCTGGGCTATAATGTTCTTATATTGTTTCATAATATTCCATCGTCACTTCCTCAACTGGTGTAAAATCAGGTGTAAATTAACT
>CAJFTA010000018.1 GCA_904419835.1 uncultured Pseudoflavonifractor sp.
TTATCCCCGTGGACGAGCTGATGAAACAGGAAACGGCATGACCGAAGCCATGCCGTTCCTGCGAAAACCGATATTGCTTTCTTATGACCCCCGACCATGGGGCGGTCATTTTTTTGAGCACGTGGCAAAGCTGCTCAAAACATATAGGCACGTTTCTCTCCCAACGCACCGGGGATACAAAAACCGGGCGGACACGTTGTGCCCGCCCGGTTTGCTTATCCGGTTTCTTACTTGGCGCTCTGGCCGGCGGCCTGCCTGGCCTTGATCTCCTTGAGGGCGTCCTTGTAGGACAGGTTCACGCGGCCCTTCTCATCGATGTCGGTGACCTTGACCCAGATCATGTCGCCGATGTTGACCACGTCCTCCACCTTCTCCACCCGGCGGTCGGCCAGCTTGGAGATGTGGACCATGCCGTCCTTGCCGGGCGCCAGCTCCACGAAGGCGCCGAAGGTGAGGATGCGCACCACCTTGCCGTAGTACAGCTGGCCCACCTCGGGGACGAACACGATGGTGTCGATCATCTTCTTGGCGGCCTCGCAGGAGGCGGCGTCGGGGGAGGCGATGTGGATGGTGCCGTCGTCGTCGATGTCCACCGTGGCGCCGGACTCGGCGCAGATCTTCTGGATCACGCTGCCGCCCTTGCCGATGACCTCGCGGATCTTGTCCACGTCGATCTTCATGGTGATCATCTTGGGGGCGTACTTGCTCACCTCGGGCCGGGGCTCGGCGATGCAGGGGAGCATAATCTCGTCCAGGATGGCGTAGCGGGCGTCCCGGGTGATCTCCAGGGCCTCCTTGATGATCTCGTGGGTGAGGCCGTCGTTCTTCAGGTCCATCTGGATGGCGGTGATGCCGGCCTTGGTGCCGGCCACCTTGAAGTCCATCTCGCCGTGGAAGTCCTCCACGCCCTGGATGTCGATAAAGGTCTGGAAGGAGCCGTCGTCGTCCTGGATGAGGCCGCAGGAGATGCCGGCCACGGGAGCCTTGATGGGCACGCCGGCGTCCATCAGAGCCAGGGTGGAGCCGCAGATGGAGCCCTGAGAGGTGGAGCCGTTGGAGGAGAGGACCTCGCTCACCACGCGGATGGCGTAGGGGAACTCGTCCACGCTGGGCAGCACAGGCACCAGGGCCCGCTCAGCCAGGGCGCCGTGGCCGTACTCCCGGCGGTTGGTGGAGCGGGGGGCCTTGGCCTCGCCCACGGAGTAGGGGGGGAAGTTGTAGTGGTGCATGTACCGCTTCTCTTCCTCTTCCCAAATGGTATCCAGCTTCTGGGCGGCGGCCAGGGTGTTCAGGGTGGCCACGGACAGGACCTGGGTCTGGCCGCGGGTGAACAGGCCGGAGCCGTGGACCTTGGGCAGCACGCCCACCTCGGCGCTGAGGGGACGGATCTCGTTCTTGGCGCGGCCGTCCACACGGTGGCCCTGGAGCAGCCAGGCCTTGACGATCTTCTTCTGGAACTTGTAGGTGAACTCCTCGAGATACTTGTCCATCTCGGGGTACTCCTCCAGGTAGTCCTCATGCCACTTGTCGATCATGGCGTTCCAGCGCTGCTCACGGATGTTCTTGTCGTCGGTGTCCATGGCGGCCTTGGCCTCGTCCATGTACTTGTCCACGATCTTGTCGAACAGCTCCTGGTTGAAGTCGGCGTGGTCGTACTCCATCTTGGGCTTGCCAATCTGAGCCACGATGTCGTTGATGAAGGCCACCTGCTTCTTGATCTCCTCGTGGGCCTTCACGATGCCCTCGTACATGATATCGTCGGGGATCTGGTCGGCGCCGGCCTCGATCATGACCACCTTCTTCTCAGTGGCGGCCACGGTCACGTCCATGCGGGAGGTCTTGCGCTGCTCCTGAGTGGGGTTGAAGACGATCTCGCCGTCGCAGTAGCCCACCTCCAGGCAGCCGATGGGGCCGGCGAAGGGGATCTCGGAGTAGCTCAGGCAGGCGGACACGCCGATCATGGCGGTGACCTCGGGAGAGCAGTCGTAGTCCACGCTCATGACGGTGCAGGTGATGCACACGTCATTGCGGAAGTCGTAGGGGAACAGGGGGCGGATGGGCCGGTCGATGAGGCGGGAGGCCAGCACGGCGGGCAGGGAGGGACGGCCCTCACGGCGCATGAAGGAGCCGGGGATGCGGCCCACGGCGTACAGCTTCTCCTCAAAGTCCACGCTCAGGGGGAAGAAGTCCACGCCGTCCCGGGGACGGGGAGAGACGCAGATGGCCACGTGGACGGTGGTGTCGCCGTAGCGCACCAGAGCGGCGGCGTTGGCCAGCTCGGCGGTCTTGCCCACCTCGATGGAGAAGGGACGGCCGGCGATCTCAGTCTTGAAGATCTTGTGGTTGGGGAACTGCTTGTGGGTGATGACGGTAGACATGGTTGTCCTCCTTTTCGTTGGTATGGGCCAGCGTCCGGGCCGTCTCACCTTTTAGCATTTGAACCCGGGTCCGTATTCTTCAGGCCCATGTTCAACTGCTAAAAAAGCGCTCCGGCCCGGCGGGGCCTGTGGATAGGTTCGCGCCGTCCTCCCGGAGGAGAATGGCAAGATAGGGTGGCGTGGCATAACCACGCCACCCTATCGGGAAGCTCTTACTTACGGATGCCCAGCTTGGCAATGATGGCACGGTACCGCTCGATGTCCTTGGCCATCAGGTAGTCCAGCATCTTGCGGCGCTTACCGACCATCTTCAGCAGGCCGCGGCGGCTGTGGTTGTCGTGGGTGTGGACCTTCAGGTGCTCGGTCAGCTCCTGGATGCGGGCGGTCAGAATGGCAATCTGGACCTCGGGGGAGCCGGTGTCAGTGGGATGGGTGCGGTTGGCCTCGATAACGGCCGTCTTCTCGTCCTTACGGATCATGGATGGTTTCCACCTTTCATATCATTTGCCCGGCGGCTGGGTAACGGGTGGGCGGACCCCCGCGGATACGCGGCTGTTGTCCCGAAACTAAGCGGCAGGCAGCTTCGCACATTGCGTGCTTTGGTAGTCTATCATATTTTGCCCGTGCTGTAAAGGGAAAAAACACAATTTTCAGGACTTTTCCCCTGGTTTTGTCCGGCCCGGCTCACTGTCCGGGCAGGTCGTTGGGCTTGGGCACTCCGGCGGCCTCTCTGGCCTCGTCGGTGCCGATGTAGGTGAGATTGGTGAAGATGCGCTCCAGCTTCTGGTCGGGGTAGTGGGCGTCAAGGAACTCGGCCGCCGGTCCGGCGGCGGGCACGTTGTGCTGCCGCTGGTTCATCCGGCTCAGGGCGGCGGAGGTGAGGGCCACGTCAAAGACCATCAGCACCGCCAGCACCAGGGTGAGGGGGCGGCCCGCCCCGTTGGGGATTTTCCCTATCCAGCGGCACACCGCCGGATAGGCCCACGTGACCCACAGCACCGCCGCCACGCCCCAGAACAGGGAGAACACCAGGTTCACCCGGCCGTTGATGTTGAAGGGCAGGTGGCTGTAATCCCAGAAGCATGCGCCGAAGAGCACCTCCTGGAGCCAGGAGCAGGCGTATTCATACACCGCGCCCAGCACCGTACCGGCCAGCAGGATGAGGAAGGAGCTGCGGCGGGCAAGACGGTGGAAGCACAGCGTGAACAGCACCGCCCCCAGACCCCACACCAGGGAGAAGGAGCCGTAGAGCACGCCGCTGCGGTTCTGGAGCTCCCCACGGGTGAGGAGCATGAACGCCGTCTCCACCAGACAGCCCAGGAAGGAGACGATGATAAACACCCAGAAGAGCTTGTAAAAGTTCACGCCCCGGGCAAAAAAGCCGGGGATATTCTCCGAAGAGACGGCCTCTGTCCGCTCCGCCCCGGAAAAGCCGGACTGCTGCCGTCCGTGCGCCAGTTCTGCCATAGGGTTCTCCTTTCTCTGTCCGTCACCTTGGAACAGTGGGTATCATACCACGGCACAGTGCACAATAACATGAAGGATATATTAAATTTTCATTTAACTTTTCCCTCCGAAATTCGAAATTTCGACCTTCGGAAGGGCTTCTTCTCACTATCCGGCTGCAAAAAATGTCCCTGTCGCCCGAAACGGGCGGCAGGGACGGTTATTTTGACGACAGGGTTTATTTGATGCGGAAGGTCTTCTCCGCCCGGTTCCACACCACGGCCAGGGCGACAGCGCTGTACGCCACGGTACACACCACCACCAGCAGGGTGAACACGCTGGTGGGCTGCTTGATCTGGAGGCACATCCAGCACACAAAGTAGACCACCCAGTTGAGAATGCCGAAGAAGGGATTTTTCACCGCCAGCTGGGCGGTGTAGGGCTGGAAGATGTAGTAGAGGAACAGGGGGTGGACCGAGAAGAACACCGCCAGGCTCAGCACCGCCAGGCAGAACAGGGCCAGCCCGCCCCCCAGGGGCGCCCCGGCGGCCAGGGTGAGGAGGGCCGTGCCCGCGCAGATGGCGGCGGCCACCAGCAGGTTCCGCCCGGCCACCTGGCCCAGCCGGATGGTGAAGTTGCGCAGGAGCACCTTCCGCTCCCGGTACCAGCCGTACCGGAGGAGGGAGATGTCGCAGTTGTAGAACATGGCCTTGCAGATCCGCTGGCCCAGGGTGTTGCAGATGAGGTACATGATAAACACGAAGATGGGCAGGAACCGGGTGGGGAATTCCGCCATCAGGCCGGCCATGGCCTCCCGGGCAAAGAGAACGCCCGCCAGGCCCGCCAGCACCGCCGCGCCCACTGCCCCCAGGGCGTACTTCACCGGCTTGTTCAGCAGCCGCCGGTGGCGCAGGAAAAACAGGCCGTTGAGGTAGGCGTACCCCTTCATGGCCTGAATCCGGCCCCCGGCGTCCTCCGCGGCCAGGTCGGACTCTTTCATCTGCACGTCCCGGAAGGCGGCCTGGGCGGCGTTCTGCCTGGCGGCGGCGGTGGACACGTTCTCCGCCCGGCAGGTTTTCCACACCAGTGCCTGATAATGGGGATAACGGAGAATCCAGACGCCCGCCCAGGCGCCGCATCCCACCGACGCGATGTATACCGCCGGGTTGAACAGGAACCGCTCCATGGGCAGGGGTTCGGGCAGAAGCAGGGGCACATAGGCACCGGCCAGGGCCAGCACCGTGACGGCCATGATGTGCCAGAAGCTCTTGCCCGGCTGTTTCTCCCAGCGGTGCCATATCCACACATGGAAAAACTCGCCCAGGACACGGAAGGCGGCCATCTGCACGGAGAGGAGCAGTCCCTCCCACCAGCCGGGGCCGAAGAGGGCGGCAAAGACCATCAGGGCCGGGGTAAAGGTCACAAAAGTCTGGAGGTGCTCACGGCCGGCGGTGGCGGCCAGGCTGGCCCGGGCGCCCATGCCCATCTGCCGCACGCAGGTGTACTTGACCAGGCTGGCGGTGAGGATATTGGATTGGAGAAAGGCGCCGCCGAAGAAGCTGAGGAAGAACAGGGCGGTGAGAAAGTTCTGCCACAGTCCCTCCGCTCCCAGGTCCTCCCGGATCAGCATGGCGGGCAGCAGGCAGCAGAGGAACAGGTAGATAAACTTTCCGGCAAAGGCGCTGACCAGCTTCAGCACCTCCACCACGGCCATGAGCCGCTGCTTGCCCGCCGAGGCGGCGTACAGCCGGTCGGGGAACAGGCGGCGGACGAGGGGGATTTTCTTCAGCCAGAAGAGAAAGCGGTTGCAGCTCATGGCCGACTGCACCCGGAACACATTACGCATGTCCTTAATCATGGCGTTCCTCTTCTTTCAGCAGCTCCACCACCCGGTTCTCAAACTCAGGCGTGTGGATGATGGACGGGTCCACCTCCTCCAGCGTACCGTGGTGGAGGAGGACAATCTCGTCGCACAGGTCGGCAGCCAGCTGGAGAATGTGGGTGGAGAAGAGGATGATGTGGTCCTCCTTCATCTCGATGAGCAGGTCCTTCATCTCCTTGGCGGCCACCACGTCGAAGGAGGTGAGGGGCTCGTCCAGCAGGATGACCGGCGGCCGGGCGATGAGGAAGCAGAGCATCTGCATCTTGTTCTTCATGCCGTGGGAGTAGTCCTTCATCAGGCGGCAGCGGTCCTCGGCATCAATGCCCACCAGGTCCAGCCAGTCGTCGGGGGTGCGGCCGCTGGGGTCCTTGCCGGCGTTGATCTCCTGGAAGAACTTCACGAACTCCCAGCCTGTCAGGAACTCGGGCACCACCGGCGTGGACAGCACATAGCCCACGTCCCCCTCGGCCAGGGGGCGGCGGGCCCCGGTCCCGTCCTCCACGCAGAAGGCGCCGCCGTCGGGCGGGAACTCTCCGGCCAGGCAGTTCATCAGGGTGGTCTTGCCCGCGCCGTTGCGGCCCAGCAGGCCGTAAATCCGGCCCTGCTGGAAGGAGAAGGACGCCCCCCTGAGCACCTGCTTCTCCCCAAAATGCTTTTCGATCCCTTCTAAAATGAGCTTCATACGTCTCTCGCTTTCCGCCGCCTTCCCGGGCGGCTTTTCCTTGTTACAGCTCCCTCTGGAGCCGCACCAGCTGATACATGTAAATCACGAAATGGGCCAGATAGGCCAGCATCACCACCACCAGGACGGCCATGGGCGCGTCCATCACCAGCAGAATGACCCACTCAGCGATGAAGATGGGGGTGGCGGCCAGCAGGGAGCGGTAGGCGGCGATGCCCCGGAGCATCTGGTTGCGCTCGTCCTTCTCCTCCCGCTCCGCCGCCCGGCGGGCCTTTTCATTGCGGCGGTAGTGCCGGGCGAAGAGGGCCTTGACCGTCAGCAGCCCGCCCAGCGCTCCGCCCCCGCCGGCCAGCAGTCCGCCGGCCAGCCGGGGCAGCTCCAGACCCAGGCTGTCCCCCGCCAGCACCAAGAGCACGGCCAGCCAGCTCAGCCCCGCGCCGACCCAGTACAGAACCTCCCTATTCCTCTCCCTGTTCTTCATAGAGAAAGACCTCCTCAATGGTGGTTTCAAACAGCCGGGCGATTTTGAAGGCCAGCAGGATGGACGGATTGTACCGCCCATTCTCCAGGGACCCCACCGTCTGCCGGGACACCTCCAGCGCCTCGGCCAGCTCCTCCTGGGTCATGCCTCTGGCCTTCCGCAGCTCCTCCAGCCGGTTTTTCAAACCCTCGCCTCCCTCTGAAATGGAAAGCTCACTTTCCGTCCTGTGGCCTTAGTATAGTGCCGCCGTCGCATTTTGTCAAGTTAACTTTCCATTAAAATCATCTTTACAAAAAACCAGGCGCCCGCATCTGTGAGCGCCTGGTTTGGGATATGCTGTATGGGAATTTTTACTGCTCCGCTTTCACAACGGCTGCGCAGCGGGGGCAGAGCTCGGGGTGGTCGTGGTCCTCGCCCACGTGCTCGTTGTACATCCAGCAGCGGGCGCACTTGGCGCCGGAGGCCTGCTCCACCTGGACGGTCAGGCCGGGGACGGCCTCGCCCTGGTAGCCCTGGCCGGAGCCGATGACGGCGTCCACGTGGGAGACGATGCAGATGGTCTCCAGGTCGTGGGTGTCGAAGCCGCCCAGGGGGCCGCGCCACAGGGCCTGGGCCTCGTCGCCGTCAAAGTACAGGGTAACGGCGGCCTCCAGGCTCTTGCCGATGCGCTTCTCGCCCCGGGCGATCTCCAGGGCCTTGTTCACGTCGGTGCGCAGGGCCATGGCGGCCTCCCAGCGCTGGGCCTGGTCCTGGGGCAGGGCCAGGGCCTCGTCAAAGTCGGGCATCTCGTTGAAGAGGACGCACTCGGCGTCGGCGGTCTTGTCGTGGGGCATGGCCTGCCAGATCTCCTCGCTGGTGAAGGCCAGGATGGGGGCCACCAGACGGGTCATGCCGTCCAGAATCCGGTACAGAGCGGTCTGGGCGGAGCGGCGGCCGGCCTCATCGCCGCAGTAGAGGCGGTCCTTGATGATGTCGAAGTAGAAGTTGGACAGGTCCACCACGCAGAAGTTGTACAGGCTGCGGTAGACGCCGTGGAACTCGTACTTGTTGTAGAAGTTGCGCACGGTGCGGGCGAGCTCATTGAGCCGGGACAGGGCCCACTTGTCCAGATCCATCAGGTCGGCGTAGGCCACGGAATCGGCGTCCGGGTCAAAGCCGTTCAGGCTGCCCAGCATGTAGCGGGCGGTGTTGCGGATCTTCAGGTAGGCGTCGGACAGCTGCTTCATGATCTCCTTGGAGATGCGCATGTCCTGGGTGTAGTCGGCGGAGGCCACCCACAGGCGGAGCAGGTCGGCGCCGTAGTCCTTGATGACCTCATCGGGGGACACGGCGTTGCCCAGGGACTTGTGCATGGCCTTTCCCTCGCCGTCCACGGTCCAGCCGTGGGTGGTGATCTGCTTGTAGGGGGCCACGCCGTTGACGGCGATAGAGGTGAGCATGGAGGACTGGAACCAGCCGCGGTACTGGTCGCCGCCCTCCAGGTACAGGTCGGCGGGGTACTTCAGGTAGGGACGCTCGGCGGCAACAGCGGCCCAGGTGGAGCCGGAGTCGAACCACACGTCCATGATGTCGGTCTCCTTGGAGAAGTGGACCTTGCCGCACTTGGGGCACACAAAGCCCTCGGGCAGCAGATCCTTGGCCTCCTTGTCAAACCAGATGTTGGAGCCGTGCTCACGGAACAGCTCGGCCACATGGGCGATGGTCTCGGGGGTGACGATATCAGCGCCGCAGTCGTCGCAGTAGAAGATGGGAATGGGCACGCCCCACACCCGCTGACGGCTGATGCACCAGTCGTTGCGCTCGGAGATCATGGAGATCATGCGCTCCTTGCCCCACTCGGGCTTCCACTGGATGGAGTCGCAGGACTTGACGGCGGCGTCCTTGATGGCGTCCACGGAGCAGAACCACTGCTCGGTGGCCCGGTAGATGATGGGGTGCTTGCAGCGCCAGCAGTGAGGGTAGGAGTGGGTGATGGACTCCTTGGCGACCAGGAAGCTCTCCTTCTCCAGGTCCTCCACCACCATGTCGTTGCCCTTGGCGTAGAACTGGCCGTTGTAGCGCTCGTCGGTCATGACGCCCTTGGCGTTGACGGGCACGGGGACGCCGATGTGGGTCAGGCCGGCCTTGTCGTACTGCTGGCAGATCTGGAAGTCCTCGGCGCCGAAGCCGGGGGCGGTGTGGACGCAGCCGGAGCCGGCGTCCAGGGTGACGTGCTCACCGTTGAGGATGACGGACTCACGGTCGAACAGGGGGTGAGTGGCGGTCATCAGCTCGAACTCGCTGCCCTTCATCTCGGCCAGCACCTTGCAGGCGTCGTAGTCGATGTGGGCGGCCTTGCACACCTTCTCGGCCAGCTCCTTGGCCAGGACATACACGTCGCCGGAGGGCACCTGGAGCAGGACATAGTCAAAGTCGGCGTTGAGGCAGATGGCGAAGTTGCCGGGGATGGTCCAGGGGGTGGTGGTCCAGATGACGAAGTAGGTCTTGGACAGGTCGGCGTACTGGCCCAGCTTGCCCTTGTCGTCCCGGACGGGGAACTTGACAAAGATGGTGGTGCAGGGGTCGTCGGCGTACTCAATCTCGGCCTCAGCCAGGGCGGTCTGGTCGTGGGGGCACCAGTACACCGGCTTCATGCCCTTGTAGATGAGGCCCTTCTCGGCCATCTTGCCAAAGACCTCAATCTGCTTGGCCTCAAACTCGGGCAGCAGGGTAATATAGGGGTTCTCCCACTCGCCCAGGACACCCAGTCGCTGGAACTGGCCGGTCATCTTGGCGATATACTTCTCGGCGTACTCCCGGCACTTGGTGCGGAACTGGGCGGTGGTCATCTCCTCCCGCTTCACGCTCTTGTCCTTGAGCACGGCGGACTCGATGGGCAGGCCGTGGGTGTCCCAGCCGGGCACGTAGGGGGCGCACCAGCCGGTCATGTTGCGGTGCTTGACGATCATGTCCTTGAGGATCTTGTTCAGGGCGGTGCCGATGTGGATGTTGCCGTTGGCGTAGGGAGGGCCGTCGTGGAGGACGAAGGTGGGCTTGCCTTCGTTCTTCTTGATCAGCTTGTGGTAGATGTCCTTCTCCTCCATGGCCTTGAGCATGTCGGGCTCACGCCGGGGCAGGCCGGCCCGCATGGGGAAGTCCGTCTTGGGGAGGTGGATGGTCTTGTTGTAGTCCATGGGTTGTTTCCTCCAGATATGATTGTTGTGGCCGGATCAGTCCTCCGGCGGGGTGATCAAATAGGTCCACGCAGACAGCTTGCGGATGCTGCCGCCGGCCAGCCAGACCGCGCCGCACAGGAAGTCCAGGATACGCTGGGCAGCCTCCGGTCCGGCCTCCTCCAGGTCCGCCAGGAAGGCGCCGCCGGCCCGTACCTGCTCCGCCAGTTCGGTTGCATCCGAGAAGCCGCCGGCACGGTGCAGGGGCAGCCTGGCCAGTTCCTCCGGGTCGGGGGGCTCCAGCCAGTACAGTTCCTCTTTCATCCTGTCTCCTTTCCGGTGCCGAGGGAACAAAAAAGCGCCCCTGTCTCCAAAAAGAGACAAAGGCGCAAACCTCTGCGGTACCACTCTTCTTGCCGCAGGCATGCTGCGGCCGCTCAAGCCGGCGGATAACGGCGCCGCCCGTACCGGCTTAGTGGGGTCAGACCCGTTCAGCCGGAGGCTCCGAGGTGATTTTCGTCCGTCCGCCTCTCCGCCTTTCACCAAAACGGCGGCTCTCTGGGCAGGTTGGGCCGGATTACTCCTCCTCTTCCTCGCGTTTGCTGTATAAAAAGAAAAACACGGAGAAACACCCGCAGGGGCGTTTCTCCGTGTATCTTACCTGTTTTCCCCGGCTATGTCAAGGGGAATCACTTGATTTCGTAATCTTTTCCGAATTTCAGATTGCTGAAGTCGATGCGGCGGGTGGGGGAGTCGTCCTCGTCGTCATCGTCCTCCTCGCTGCGGCGGCGGGCACGGCGGTCGCCCCGGTCATTCCGGTCGCTCCGGTGCTCCCTGCGGGGCTCAGGCTGCTCCTCCCTGTCCTTCCGGTCCATGCCCAGAAGCTCGGCGTACAGGCCGCCGTCCTCCTCCCGGCTGTCCCGCTCCGCCTCGCCCTGGGGCTCCTCATCCTCCACCTGGGGCAGCTCTCCGGTCTCCTCCTCCACAATCTTCTCCATGGAGGACTGAATGTCCCGGGCGGTCTGCTCGGTCTGGCTGGGGACGGGCGCGGTCAGCTGGGACAGGCCGTTGAGGTAGTCCATCTCGTGCTGATAGAGTTCCTTCAGCTTGGCCACGTAGGCGGCGGTGGCCTCCTTGGCGGCGTTCAGGCGCAGCTGCTCGTTCTCCAGCTCCCGGCGCAGGCCGTCCACCTTGGCCCGGGCCTCGCTCTCGGCGGTGCCGATGAGCTGCGCCCGCTTTTCCTCCGCCTCACGGACGATCTCGTCCGCCGTCCGCTGGGCGGCCAGCAGGGCCTTGCGCATGCCCTCCTCGGTGGAACGGTACTCCTCCACCTTCTCCACCAGCACCTTCATCTTGCTCTTGAGCAGGGCGTTCTCCTTGTAGAGAGCGGTGTAGTCCTCGGTGAGCTGGTCCAGAAACTCGTCCACCATGGCCATGTTGTAACCGCCGAAGTTTGCCTTGGCAAACGCGTGCTGAGAGACTTCCTGTGGTGTCATCATATCCAATTCCCCCGTTTCTCTTTAAAAAGGGTGCAAAATCCCTGCCCGCTGCCCTGTGCGGGTTCTTATGCGCAGTTAAGTACGGCTCAGAAATACAGCCCGTTGTTCGCCCCAGCCGGCGCTCCGCGCCGTCCGGGGACCCCGTCCCTGCATCTGCCCGGGCGGAGTGAATCCGCCCGGCATCAAGGTTTTGGCTGCGCCAAAACCCTTGGCACGCCGGACTCCCGGCGGGACAACGTGAACCGTTTTCCCTCTGCTCCGTTAAAAGTACAGCCCGTTGTTCTCCAGCTCGTCGATTAAATCGCCCAGAATGTCCACGTTATAGGGCGTGATGATGTAAGTAGAGATAGCCACCTTCTTGATCTTGCCCTCGTTGGCGTAGGCCACGCCGGACAGGAAGTCCAGCAGGCGGCGGGCGATGTCCTTGTTGGTCTGCTCCAGATTGAGCACCACGGTGCGCTTCTCCCGCAGGTGGTCGGCAATCTCGGCGGCGTTCTCAAAGCGGTCGGGCTTCACCAGCACCACCTGGAGCTGGGTGGTGGTGTGGATGTTGACCACCTTGTTGCTCCGGCGGGGCTCCTCCTGCTGGAAGATGCTGCCCGAGTTGTCCATCTTGGCGGAGGCGCTCTTCTCCCGGCGCTCGGCCCGGTCGCCCCGGGTGACCGGCTCATAGTCCTCCTCGTAATCCTCGTCGTCCTCGTCCTCATAGGGACGGGCAAGGCGCTTCAGTTCGTCAATAAAACCCATGGTCGGTTACCCCCATCAATCAGCCTTGGCGCTGCGCTGCCATGGGCGGCCGCGGGCCGAACAGGGCGGTGCCCACCCGGACGTGGGTGGCCCCTTCCCGCACGGCGTCCTCATAGTCGCCGCTCATTCCCATGGACAGGCAGTCCATATCAGTTACATTATGGTCCAAAGCCGTTCTTATGTCAACATAAAGGCGATACATTTCGGCAAAAAAATGTCGGTTTTCTCCCGGCGCCCGGGCGGCGGGTGGGACGGCCATCAGCCCCCGCAGGCGGATGTGGGGCATCTGTACGGCCAGCCGGGCCAGATCCAGGGCCTCCCCCGGGGCCGCGCCGCTCTTGGATGCCTCGCCGCCCACGTTGATCTCCAGCAGGATGTCCTGCACCAGGTCCAGATGGGCCGCCCGGGCCTCCACCGCCTCCAGCAGGCGGCGGGAGTCGATGGACTCGATCATATCCACCCGGCCCACCACATATTTGACCTTGTTGGTCTGGAGATGGCCGATGAAGTGGAGGGCGGCGCCGGCATAGGCGTCGTCGTCCAGATGGGCGGTCATCTCCTGGACCCGGTTCTCGCCGCAGACCGTGATGCCGGCGGCAATGGCCTGCCGGATGGTGTCCGAGGTCTGGACCTTGGTGGCGGCCACCAGGGTGACCTCCGCCGGATCCCGGCCCGCCTCCAACGCGGCGGCGGCAATCTTTCTCTTTACAGCTTCCACACGTTCCGGCAGCGTCATCGCTCCGCACCTCCATATTCAGGCGGGAGGCCTCAGCCTCGCACCACTTTTCCGTCGTACAGGTCCTCGCCGGAGAGAATGAGCTCGTCCCCGGCCCGGAGGGACCGCTTGGCCTCGTTGTTGTCCCCGGAGGCGACCTCCACCGGGTTGACCAGGTAGTAGTCCTCCTCGTCGTCCACAATGTCCACCGGCTTGAACTCCGCCCGGGCGCCAACCACCACGTACACGCCCCACTGGCCGTCCTCATTCTGATAGAGGGCGTTTTTGGGGATGCGGATGCCGGTGGTGCTGCTGTACACCAGGCTCACCGTCTGCTCCCGGAGGAGGGTGGTATCCGACAAAAACTCCTTGCTGGAGAGCACCACCGCCACCTTGCCGTTCTCCGGGTCGCTGATGCGCTCCACCGTCATGTCCACCTGGCCGGACCAGTCCCGGGAAAAGCGGACGGTGACCTTTTTGTCGGAGTCCCGCAGGTTGGCCAGCTCTCCCGCGTCGGCCTCGTCCAGCACACAGACAAAGTACCACTTGGCGCTGGTGATCAGCTTCCCGATGGCGCCCTCCTCCGGGCTGACCGCGGTCCCGCTCAGCTGCTCCAGCTGGGCGGGAGTGATGGTCTCCAGCACGGCGGGGGTGATGACGCTCTCCCAGCCGTCCACCATACCGGAGAAAATGCCGGAGCGGTCGGTTGTCACAGCGGTGGTGTCCTGCCCGGAGGCGGCGACCAGGGCCTGAATCTGTGCCTCCAGCTCCGCCTTGGCGCTCTGAAGCTGGGTAATATCCCCGGTGGAGGAGTAGTCCCGCTTATAGACCAGGGTGCGCAGCTCCATGGTGTCGTCCTCCAGCTGGGTGAAATCCCGGCTGGCCACGGAGGACCGCAGGGACGCAATCTGGTCCAGGATCTCCTGGGACAGCTTGGCGTTGTCCGACAGGTCGTCCGTATGGCCCAGGGAGTAGTTGATCTGCTCCAGCTCCTGGGTGAGGGCGCTCAGCTGCTGCCGCCGCTCCAGGGCGGAGGCGTCCTGGTAGAGATAGGCCACCGTCTGTCCCACCCCCACCCGCTCCCCCTCGGCGGGCAGCACGTCAGCCAGCCCCGACCGGGCGGGCAGCACATACTCGTCCCGCACCAGGAAGCCGGTGGCCTCAGTGGCCTGATCCAGCGTGTAGGTGTAGCAGGTCATGGTGACCATCCGGTCGGTAAAGCTCTGCCAGGCGTACACAAACAGGTACACCAGCACCGCGCCCAGCAGCGCCAGCATGACCACGCGGTTGACGATTTTGCCCTCTTTCATGGGTCGCGCCTCCAGGGAATAAAAAATCTGTCTGTCAAAATCGGACTGTGTCAATATCAGCCTCCCTCAGGGGGAAGGCGCCTGCTTCTCGGGGTCCCCGCCGAAGCCCAGCGGAGCGAAACCGGGGTCCCCGCGGAAGGCGGAACGCCTTTCGCTGGGAGAGGAGCCGCAGCAAAATGAGCGAGCTTTCGCCTTTCGGCGGAAGCGAGGGGTATGGCGCTTGCGGCGACGAGGGGAGAGGACGAGCAAGGGAGCGGCGCGAGGAATGGCCGCTTAGGCCGTTCCGAGACTGAGCGGACTTTGTGAGGACGCGCTGAGCGATATGAAGCTTACGAGGACGCGGCCCTTCGGGGAGGTACTTTTCACCGGCGAAAAGTACCCAAAAGCCGCCGGGGACACAGGGGCGGAAGGGCCCTGTTAGGGCCAAACGCCCCCGTTTCCCCGGACCCCTTTCTTGGGGCCCCCGCCGAAGCCCAGCGGAGCGAAACCGGGGTCCCCGCGGAAGGCGGGACGCCTTTCGCGGGGAGAGGAGCCGCAGCAAAATGAGCGAGCTTTCGCCTTTCGGCGGAAGCGAGGGATATGGCGCTTGCGGCGACGAGGGGAGAGGACGAGCAGCGAAGTGAACGAGGCCTGCCGCTTGCGGCGGGATGAGCGATACGAAGCTTGCGAGGACGATGTCCTGCGGCGGTGGGTTTCAAGCAGCCACCGAACCTGAAAGCCGTTGCTTGCCGGTTCAGTGCTCTGCATGCCGTTCCCCTTCTGCCCGGGCAGCGTCACCTGCCCAGACTTGAAAGCTTCTGCAATTCATTGGCGATCTCAATGCCGCACTTGGTTTCTGCTCCTTGGCTCAGTCTTTGCTCGAGCGGGCCTGCCGCATTAAACACTCACGCTCTGGCTCATATCCACGGGCCGCTCAGGGGTAATCGTAGAGATTGCATGCTTGTAGATCATCTGCTGCTTGCCGTCTGTGGTGAGGAACACCACAAAGGCGTCGAAGCCGGCCACCTGGCCCCGGAGCTGGTAGCCGTTCATCAAGAAGAAGGTGACGTTGGCCCGGGTGCGGCTCAGGCGGGTGAGGAAGAGGTCCTGGAGATTGTTTGTCTTCTGCATACTAAGTACATTCCTTTCTCTCTGGTGGGACAGGCCCACGGAATGCCCTTATAGTAATCCAGTTTCTTCCAAATATGCTGTCGAATTTTGCAATGCCATTGAAAAATCTGGTATTTTCTCCCAGGTAATCCACTTCACTGACGGCTCCCGGCGGAACCAGGTCAGCTGCCGCTTGGCGTACTGCCGGGAGCGCAGCTTGATCTCCTCGGCGGCCTCCGCCGCCGGGCGGCCCGCCCGGAGGGCGGCGGCCATCTCCTTGTACCCGATGGCCTGCATGGCGGTGCAGCGCTCGGGCACGCCGGAGGCGAGCAGTCCCTCCACCTCCTCCACCAGCCCGGCGGCCATCATCTGATCCACCCGGCGGTCGATGCGCGCCCACATGTCCGCCCGGTCGGCAAAGGTCAGGCCGATGCGCGCCGCCTCATACCGGGGCGGCAGGGCGGCGGTGCGGCGGTCGTGCTCGGTGATGGTCTCGCCCGTCTCGTGCCACACCTCCAACGCCCGGATGATCCGCTTCTCGTCGGCCAGGTGGAGCCTGGCCGCCCGCTGGGGGTCCACCTGCTCCAGCTCCCGGTAGAGGGCCGCGATGCCCTCCTTTGCCGCCCGGTCCTGAAGTATCTGCCTCCACTTGCCCGTAAAGGCGGCAAAGGTCCGGCCGGCCAGCAGGTTGTCGATATACATGCCGGTGCCCCCGGCCACAATGGGCAGCTTTCCCCGGGCGAGGATGTCCTCCACACAGGCGGAGGCCTCCTCCACATAGCGGGCCACCGAGTAGTCCTCGCCGGGGTCGGCCACGTCCAGCATGTGGTGGGGCACCCCGTCCATCTCCTCCGCGGTGGGCTTGGCGGTGCCGATGTCCATGCGGCGGTAGATCTGCATGGAGTCGGCGCTCACCACCTCGCCCCCCGTCCGCTTGGCCAGGGCCACCGCCAGGGCGGTCTTGCCCGAGGCGGTGGGGCCGCAGATGACCAGCAGCTTGGCCACGGTCACAGCTCCTTTCTCTCCCGGATCAGCCCCACCGCTCCGCCCGCTCCAGGGCGGAGAGAATGGCGGCGTTGGTCAGCTTTTCCGCCATCAGCTCCCGGAATTTCACGGTTTTTTCCTTTCCTGCCTCCCGCAGGGCCTGAAGCTCCCCGGGGATGGCCGCCTGCCGGGCCTCCAGATCGGCCCACATGCGCTCCAGGGCGCCCAGGCGATTTACCCCCGCGTCATAGCGCTCCGGGGACAGGACATAGCCCGTCCCCTCCCGGGTGGTCAGCGGCTGCATACCCATTCTCCTCTCACGCCCGCTTAAACTGCTTCTCCAGCTGTCCGCGGGTCAGCTCAATGGCCACCGGGCGGCCGTGGGGGCAGTACTTTACCTCCCCCCGCATCACCGCCGCGGCCACCTTCTCCAGCTCCTGGGGGCCGTTCTTCTGTCCCCCCTTGATGGCCGCCTTGCAGGCCATGGTGTGCATCAGCTCGTCCCGGGCGGCGTCCGGGTTGGCCCGGCCGGTGGTCAGCAGCTTGGAGGCAATCTCCTCCAGAGTGGCGGGGATGTCCTCCGGGTCCACATCCGACGGGGCGGCCCGGACGATGACAGCCCCGCCGCCGAAGTCCTCGGCGTCAAAGCCGAACCGGGCCAGCAGGGGCAGGTTCTGGAGCAGCGCCGCCCCCTCCTCGGCGGGCGGGGTAAAGACAGCCGGGGTCAGCAGGTTCTGGACCATGGGCTTGTAGCCCTGGGCCTTGAGACGGTCGAAGTTCATCCTCTCGTGGGCGGCATGCTTGTCGATGAGCAGGATCTTGTCCCCCTGCTCCACAATGATATAGGTATTGAGCACCTCGCCCGCCACCCGCCAGGGGAGTTCCTCCTCCTGGGGCTGCTGGGGTACGGGCCCGTGCTCCGCCGCAGGTACAGGGGCCTCCTGCACCGGGGGAACGGGCTTCTCCTCCGGCAGCTTCACCGGCTCCTGGGGGATGACTTTCTTTTCCGCAGCGGGCGCGGGCACATGCTCCGGCCTTACAATTGGCTGTTCCGGCGCAGGCCGGGGCTGCTCCCGAACAGGCGCCTGGAAAACGGACCTGCGCTCCGTGGGCCGCGCCTCCGGCTTGGGCCGGGAAATGGGGGCCGCAGGGGCAACCGTTTTGGGGGCGGTGAAGTCGTGGAGGGACAGCCCGCCCTGTTCGCCGGCGCCGCTCCGGCGGTACTCCGCCGCCGTCATGGTGCGGAAGGCGGTCTGGTTGGGGGTGACGGTGTCGTGCCCGGCGGCGGGGGCCAGCCGCCCGGCGGGGCTGCCCACGCTGGCCTGGACATGGCTTTTGTCCCCCTCCAGGGCGGCAAGGGCGGCGTAGTACACGGCGGAGAACACCTGCCGCTCGCTGCCGAACTTGACCTCCTGCTTGGTGGGGTGGACATTCACGTCCACCCCGCTCAGGCGGCAGGTCAGGTGGAGGACGCAGGCGGGGAACTTGCCCACCATCTTCTGGTTCTGGTAGGCCTCCTCCAGGGCGGCCATCATGGTGCGGCTTTTCACATACCGTCCGTTGACGAAAAAATGCTGGTAGCCCCGGGTGGCCCGGCAGCAGGCGGGCAGGGAGGTAAAGCCGGTGACGCTCATATCCTCCCCGGAGCCCTTTACCTCAATGAGGCCCAGCGCCAGATCCCGGCCCAGGACGGAGTAGACGGCGCTCTTCAGCTGGCCGTCGCCGGGGGTGAGCAGCTCCTGCTTGCCGTCCCGCAGGAATTTGACGGATACCTCCGGGTGGGCCAGGGCCAGATGCTGGACCATGGCGAACACGGCGGCCCCCTCGGCGGCGTCCTTTTTCATGAACTTGAGCCGGGCGGGGGTGTTGAAGAACAGGTCCCGCACCACCATGGTGGTGCCCACGGGGCAGCCCGCCTCCTCCCGGCTCACGGTCTCGCCCCCCTCCAGGCTGAGGGCGGTGCCCAGGTCCTCGTCCGCCGTGCGGGTGAGGAGATCCACCCGGGACACGGCGGCAATGGCCGCCAGGGCCTCGCCCCGGAAGCCCAGGGTACCGATGGCCTCCAGGTCCCGCTCGGTGCGGATTTTGCTGGTGGCGTGGCGGAGGAAGGCGGTCTCCGCCTCACCGGCGGCGATGCCGCAGCCGTTGTCGGTGACCCGGATGAGGGACATGCCGCCCCGCTGAATCTCCACGGTGACGGTCTCCGCCCCGGCGTCAATGGCGTTCTCCACCAGCTCCTTGACCACGCTGGCGGGCCGCTCCACCACTTCACCGGCGGCAATGAGGTCGGCGACATGGGGGTCAAGCTGTTGAATGTGTGGCATAGCGAACTCCTTTTCCATCAAAGCGATACGCCCCGCACAATGGTGATGAGCTGAGCGGCGTTGAGGACCATGTGCAGCCCCACGGCGCTCCAGATGGAGCCGCCGTTGTCGTAGCACCAGCACAGGGCCAGGGACATGGGCAGGTACTCCGCCGCCAGCAGCAGGTACCGCAGGTCCACCCCGGCGGGCTGGAACATGTACCGCCACACGCAGGAGATGGCGTACACCAGGACGGTGACCACATAGGCCAGGGCCCGGCTCTCCCGCCGGAGGGCGCCGAAGAGAAGCCCCCGGAACAGGGTCTCCTCGATGAGGGGCATGAGCACCACCAGCAGCACGGTGGTGGCGGCGGGGGAGAGCTGGTACTCCTGGAGGTACTGCATGGGGATGGGGTTTTCCACCGGCATGGGCAGCAGTCCCGCCAGGAAGCCCAGCGCCAGCGCCCCCGCCAGGCCGGTGACAAAGGCGAAGCAGTTCTCGGGCAGCCAGTCCACCAGCAGGGAAAAGCCGTGGCGCAGGAAGGACCAGAACACCAGCAGGGCCAGGGCGAAGAGGAGGGCGTAGTACACTACATTGGCCTCGGCCGCCGGGGCCTCCGCGTCCCCCAGCAGCGCCCGCTGGGCCCAGGCGTTCAGGTAGGGGAACACAAAGAGGTACAGGGCGAAGAACACCCACCCCCGCCTCCGCTCCGAGGCGGTCATCTGGGGCCGCCAGCTTCTCTGTGTCACAATACGTCCCTCCTCTCTGCAAAATGGTTATAATCTCTGCTTCAGTTCGTAAATCAGGTTCATGGCCTCAATGGGGGTGAGGGTGTTGATGTCCACCATGCGCAGGCGGTCCAGCACCTCGCCGCCCCCCATGTCGGTAAGGGAGATCTGGCCGTCGTCCGCCTTGGGGGCGGCGGCAGGGACGGCACAGGGGCCCTGGCCGCTCTCCAGCTCCTCCAGAATCTCCCGGGCACGGGTGATGACCCGCTCGGGCACACCCGCCAGCCTGGCCACCTCCACGCCGTAGCTCTGGTCGGCGCCGCCCCGGACAATCTTCCGCAGGAAAATCACGTCGCCCTTGCGCTTCTTGGCGGCGATGTTGTAGTTCTTCACGCCCGGAATCTGTCCCTCCAGGCAGGTAATCTCGTGGTAGTGGGTGGCGAAGAGGGTCTTGGCCCCCAGCCGCTTCCTGTCGGCGCAGTATTCCAGCACCGCCCGGGCGATGGACATGCCGTCGTAGGTGGAGGTGCCCCGGCCAATCTCGTCCAGAATCAGCAGGGATTTGGAGGTGGCGTTCCTGAGCAGCTCGGCCACCTCGGTCATCTCCACCATGAAGGTGGACTGTCCGGCGGCCAGGTCGTCGCTGGCGCCGATGCGGGTAAACACCCGGTCCACAATGCCGATGTGGGCCGACTTTGCGGGCACAAAGGAGCCCATCTGGGCCATGAGGGCGATGAGGGCCACCTGGCGCATGTAGGTGGACTTGCCCGCCATGTTGGGGCCGGTGATGATGGCCACCAGGTTCTCCCCGCCGTCCATGTGGGCGTCGTTGGGGACGAAGAGGGAATTTTTCAGCATCTTCTCCACCACCGGGTGGCGGCCCTCCTCAATGTCCAGCCGGTCGGACAGGTCCACCACCGGCATGCAGTAGTGGTTGTCCGCCGCCACGCAGGCGAAGGAGGAGAGCACGTCCAGGGCGGCCACCGCCCGGGCGGAGCGCTGGATCTCCCGGACCCGTGCCGCCGTCTTTTCCCGTACGTCGCAGAAGAGCTGGTACTCCAGGGCAACCAAGCGGTCCTGGGCGGAGAGGATGGTGTGCTCCATGTCCTTGAGCTCCTGGGTGATGTACCGCTCGCAGTTGGCCAGGGTCTGCTTGCGGATGTAGGTGTCGGGCACTTGGTTATAGTAAGACTTGGACACCTCGATGTAGTAGCCGAATACCTTGTTGTAGCCCACTTTCAGGCTCTTGATGCCGGTCTTCTCCTTCTCCCGGGCCTCCACCTCGGCCACCATGCCCTTGCCGTTGGTCATGATGTTGCGGAGATAGTCCACGTCGGTGTTGTAGCCCGCCCGGATGAAGCCGCCTTCCCGAACGGAGAAGGGCGGGTCGTCGTCAATGGCGGAGGTGATAAGCCCCCGCAGGTCGGCCAGGTCGTCCAGCTCCTGCCGCAATGAGGGCAGCAGCCCGGCGGAGAAGGGCTCCAGCAGAGCCCGCAGGTCGGGCAGCTTCCCCAGGCCCGCCGCCAGCGCGGCCAGATCCCGGCCGCCGGCGGTGCCGTACACAATGCGGCCGATGAGCCGCTCCAGGTCGGTGATCTCCCGCAGACAGAGGACAATCTCGTCCCGGGCGATGGGGTCGTCCACCAGAGCCTTCACCGCCTCCAGCCGCCGGTTGATGGCCACAGGGGAGAGAAGGGGCTGTTCCAGCCAGGTGCGGATGAGCCGGTGGCCCATGGCGGTCCTGGTCTTGTCCAGCACCCACAGCAGGCTGCCCTTCTTCTCCTTGCCCCGCATGGTCTCGGTCAGCTCCAGGGTGCGCCGGGCGGTCAGGTCCAGCTCCATGGAGGGCCGGGCGGCGGCGGAGTGGACGGTGAGGGCGGCGATATGGGACAGGTCGGTCTTCTGGGTCTCGTAGAGGTAGGAGAGCAGGCCGCCGGCGGCCTGGACGGCCAGGGCCTCGGCGGCGTCCCCCTCCCCCGGCAGGTCGGCGATGGTGCGGGCCAGGGTCTCCCGGGCCACGTCGGGCCGGAACCGGGCCTCCCCGCCGTTCTCGCAGCGGCACTCCAGCTTCTTGGTCAGGAACTCCGTGAGGGCGGCGTCGGCAAATGCCCCATCGGACAGCACCGCCTCCCGGGGCCTGTAGGCCCCCAGGTCGTTGAACAAATGCTCGGCCCGGGCGGAATCGGTATAGGGGGTGGCGGAGAACTCGCCGGTGGACAGGTCGCACACTGCTAGGGCCGCGCCGTTGGAGTCGGCGTACACGGCGCAGATGTAGTTGTTGCGGCCCTCCTCCAGCATGGAGGCGTCCATGAGGGTGCCGGGGGTGACGATGCGGATGATGTCCCGGTCCACCAGACCCTTGGCGGTGGCGGGGTCCTCCATCTGCTCGCAGATGGCCACCTTGTACCCCTTGGCGATGAGCCGGGCAATATAGGCGTCGGCGCTGTGGTAGGGCACGCCGCACATGGGGGTGCGCTCCTCGGCGGGCTTGCTCCGGTCCCGGGAGGTGAGGGTCAGCTCCAGCTCACGGGAGGCTACCTTGGCGTCCTCATTGAACATCTCGTAGAAGTCGCCCAGCCGGAAGAAGAGCAGGCAGTCCGGGTGGAGCTCCTTCATGCGGATGTACTGGCGCATCATGGGGGTGGTTTCAGCGGGCATGGGTACGCGCTCCTTTTCTCTCTGAGAGTTTCGAAACAGCGGTGAAACCGCTGTTTCGAGCAGGCTGCAGCCCGCCGCGCGCACGCTTTGGCCCGGAAGGCCAAAGCCCACACTTGCGGGCTGAGCTGTGTTTTCCCCGACGCGCATGTCGCCGGGGAAAACCGATTGCAATTCATTCGCGCCTGCGGGCGCGAACTCTGCGAGGCTGCTTACTCCGCCAGGTCTCCAAACAGGGCCCAGGTGGAGCAGCCGGTGATGGTCAGATTCTGATAGGTGCCGATGAGCTTCTCGTCCCCGGTGAAGTGGACCAGCCGTCCGCCGGGTGTGCGGGCGGTCAGGTTGTTGCGGGGGTCGTCGCTGCGGCCGTCCACCAGGCAGCGGATGGTCTTGCCCTCATAGGCCTGGTGCTTTTTCAGGGAAATCTCGTTCTGCAGGTCCACCAGCCGCTGGAAGTTGGCCGACTTCTCCTCCTTGCTCATGGGGTCGGGCATCTTGGCGGCGGGGGTACCCTCCCGGGGGGAGTAGATGAAGGTGAACAGGGCGTCGTACTCCACCTCCCGCAGGAGGGACAGGGTGTCCTCAAACTCCTCGGTGGTCTCCCCGGGGAAGCCCACGATGATGTCGCTGGTGAGGACGATGTCGGGGATGCGGGCGCGGAGCGCCCGCACCTTCTCCAGGTATATTTCACGGGTGTAGACCCGGTTCATGGCCTTGAGCACCCGGTTGTTGCCCGCCTGGACGGGCAGGTGGATGACGGGGGCCACCTTCTCGCACTGAGCCATGGCGTCAAAGAGCTTCTCGGTGGCGTCCTTGGGGTGGCTGGTCATGAAGCGGATGAGGAAGTCGCCGGGGACGGCGTTGACCTTCCGCAGCAATTCGGCGAAGTCCATGGGCTCTGGCAGGTCTTTGCCGTAGGAGTTGACGTTCTGGCCCAGGAGGGTGATCTCCTTGTACCCGGCCTTTGCCAGCTCCTCCACCTCGGCGAGAATGACCTCCGGGTCACGGCTGCGCTCCCGGCCCCGGACATAGGGCACAATGCAGTAGGAGCAGAAGTTGTTGCACCCGTACATGATGGACACCCAGGCCTTCACCCCGTTCTGCCGCACCACCGGGATGCCCTCGGCGATGGAACCGGGGTCGTCGGCGGTCTCAAAGATGCGGCCCCGGCGGGTGAGGATGCGGTAGAGGAACTCGGGGAACCGCCACAGGGCGTGGGGGCCGAAGACCATGTCCACATGCCGGTAGGAGGTGCGGATCTTGGCCGCGTTGTGGGGCTCCTGCACCATGCAGCCGCACAGGCAGATGATCTGGTTGGGGTTTTTCCGCTTGGTGTGCACCAGGGCGCCCACGTTGCCCAGCACCCGCTGCTCGGCGTGCTCCCGGATGGCGCAGGTGTTGATGACGATGACGGCGGCCTCCTTCTCGTCCTGGGTGAAGCCGTAGCCCATCTCCTTCAGGTAGCCCCGGATGCGCTCCGAGTCGGCCTCGTTCTGCTGGCAGCCGTAGGTGTCCACAAAGGCCAGGGGGGCCTTGGCGAAGCGGGAATTGATCTCTTTGATGGCCCCGCAGTAGCCCCGCTGGCGGGCGATGTCCTCGGGGGGGATATGGGTGGTCTTTCGCTCCACGGTACTTCCTCCAAATCATAGTGTCTGAATATAGAATTATAGCATTTTCCCGCTTTAAAAACAAGGATGCGCCCTGTTTTTTTACACAGGGCGCAGAAAAGGGGAGCGCCTGCCCCATGGCAGACGCTCCCCCGTATGTGCTCCTCAGCGGATTTGCGCCGTCACCACTCCGGCGGCTGGATGCCGTACCGGATGGCCAGGTCCCGGATGTACGCCACCAGCGGCTCCGCGCCGTAGACCCGGCTGTAGGCGGTCTCAATGCAGTGAATGCCGCCGTAGTCGCCAAAGCCCTTCTCCCCCAGGGCGCAGAGCACGGACATGAACGGCCCGTTGTGGCTGGTAACCCGCACGTGGATGTACTCGTTTTCCGGCGAGGTGTGCACGCCCGCTCTCACCGGCGGGAAGTTCAGGGCGTCGTCCCCGGAAATGCGGAACATGCTCCGGCGGAACAGCAGGCCGTTGCTCAGCTCCACAATCTCCCGGGCCTCCTCCTCGGTGATCTCCAGATCATCCCCGCCCCCCAGCGACACTTCGACGAACACAGGCATCTGACCGGTGCGGACCTCCTCCTCCGTGTAGAAGGGCTCCATCCGTACCCGCTCCGGGTCGGCGGGAAAGCGGTAGGGGAAGTAGAACCAGACCAGATAGGCCGCGCACAGGACCATGCACCCGGCGGAGATGAGGCGCTTTTTCTTCTCCCCCTTGTGGAGCAGGAAATAGAGCAGGGCGATGCAGATGGCCACCACCGCGCCCATGGCGATGTAGACAATCATGGGGACGTTTTGTATCAGCGTCATGTTGCGTCTCCTCCCTCCGCTGTTGCTGCCATTTTCCCGGGGCCTTCTCTATGATTATTATATCATGTTTTCACAGCGGGCCTCAATAGCCCCGGACCCTTTTCTCTGTCCCAAAGCCGCCCCTCCGGCGTTGACGCTTCCGCTTTTCAAGGGTATAATAAATTGAAATATTGTGTTGGAAAGGCGGCGCAGCCATGAAAGCCCTGATTATAGAGAGACAGGCAGTCAAGCAGAACATCGCCGTGGTCAAAGCCCGGGCGGGCAGCGCCGCCATCTACGCCGCCCTCACCGGGGACGCGGGGGGCGCGGGCCTGGTGGACATGGCCAGGCTCCTGCGGGACGAGGGCATCGGCCGCTTTGCCGTGTCCGAGGCGGCGGACGCCGCCGCATTGCGCAAAGCGGGCTTTGTGGACGAGGAAATCCTCATGCTCCGCTCCACCGCCGACCGGGAGGAGCTGGAGCAGCTGGTGGACGTGAACGCGGTGTGCACCATCGGCTCCATTGACGCAGGTCTGGCCCTCAACGGCCTGGCCGAGAGCCGCTCCACCGTGGCCGAGGCCCACATCCAGGTGGACACCGGCCTGGGCTTCGGCGGCTTTTTGTGCGCCGAGCCGGAGAAGGTGCTCTCCGCCTACCGCAACCTGCCCAACGTGGCCATCTCGGGCATCTACACCCAGCTCCACTCGGTGAAGGCCGACGGGAAGGATGCCGCCGTCCAGATCCAGGCCTTCCAGAGCCTGCTGGAGGCCATCCGCGCCGCCGGGTTTGAGACGGGCACGGTCCACGCCGCCGGCTCCTTCGCCCTGCTCCACTACGACGACGCCCTGCTGGACGCGGTGCGGGCCGGGTCGGTGCTGCTGGGCCGGTGCCGCCGCACCAAGGGGGACGGCCTCCAGCGGGTGGGGTACGGCGAGGCCTCCCTGGAGGAGGTCCGCTGGCTCCCGGCGGGCCACACCGTGGGCGGCGAGCAGCCCGTCACCCTCAGGCGGCCCACCCGGGTGGGGGTGCTGCCGGTGGGGTACCAGAACGGCTTCGGCGTGGCCCGGGTGCGGGACCCCGGCTTCTGGGCCGCCATCCGCCGGTGGCTGCGGGGCAGGCGCCTCACCGTCCGCATCGGCGGAGAGAAGGTGAAGGTCATCGGCCGCATCGGCGCCATGGAGACCCTGCTGGACGTGACCGACATGAAGTGCTCCGCCGGGGACCTGGTCCACTTTGACATTGACCCCATGTACGCCCGGGGTTTTGTCCGGGAGTACCGCTGATTTTCAGATAAAGAGAGGATTTTGACGGCATGCGCGCGGTTGTCACCAGAGTAAAAAACGCCTCGGTGGAGATCGAGGGAAGAATCAACGGACAGATTGGCCAGGGCTTCCTGGTGCTGCTGGGGGTGGCCCCGGAGGACACCATGGCCCAGGCCGAGAAGATGGCCGACAAGGTGTGCGGCCTGCGGGTCTTTGAGGACGAAAACGGCAAGATGAACCTGAACCTGGCCGCCGTGGGCGGCAGCCTGCTGGTGGTGAGCCAGTTCACCCTGTACGCCGACACCAAGAGCCGCCGTCCCGGCTTCACCGGTGCGGCCAAGCCCGATGTGGCCATCCCCCTCTATGAGGGCTTTATGGACGCCTGCCGCGCCCGGGGCTTCCAGGTGGAGCACGGCGAATTTGGGGCGGACATGCAGGTGTTCTCGCAAAATGACGGCCCGGTCACCATTCTTTTCGACACCGACCATATGTAACACCCCATGAACGCAAGCGAGGTGCTGAACATGATTTTCAAGCAGCTTTCCGTGCCCCCCATTGGCACAAACTGTTATATTTTCGGCGATGACGCCGCCAAACTTGGCGCCATCGTGGACCCGGGCGGGGATGCCGCCGGGATTCTCGCCGCCGTGGGGGACCTGGGTCTGACGGTGTCCGCCATATTTTTGACCCACGGCCACTACGACCACGTGGGCGCCCTGCCCGAGCTGCGCAGGGCCCTGCCCGGCGTGCCGGTGTACCTCCACCCGGCGGACAGGGCGATACGGGACGGCGCCCTCATCCCCGACCCCGGCCCCACGGAGGACTATGTTGACGGGGACCGCGTCTCGGTGGGCGGGCTGACCGTGGAGGTCCTCCACACCCCCGGCCACACCCCCGGCGGCGTGAGCCTGAAGGTAGGGGACACCCTCTTCACCGGGGACACCCTGTTCCGGGGCTCCATGGGCCGCACCGACCTGCCCGGCGGCAGCTACGACCAGCTGATGGACTCCCTCAGGCGGCTTGCCGCCCTGCCGGGGGACTACAAAGTCTGCCCCGGCCACGACGCCCTCTCCACCCTGGAGACCGAGCGAAAGAGCAACTACTACATGCGGGAGGCCCTGGGCCAGTGACCCCCTCCCGCCGGAAAGGTACGCATCCATGAAACTCTATCTCACCGGCCACGATTACAAATACGCCTGCGAGCAGATCATGCTCACCCTCTTCCCCGGCCAGCGGCCCCTCTACCCGGAGGAGCCGGCAGACGAGGGGGAGGACCAGGCCCATATCACCCTCTTCCGGGGGGCGCAGTGGGCCACCGGCCGCACCGCCCTCACCTGGGAAGGGAAATCCGCCGTGGGCGCCTGCCGGGTGAAGACCGCGGGCGTCACCGGCCAGGTGGAGCTGGATCGGGCCTTGCAGAAGGCGCTGAAGCTGTCCTTCTACCGGGCTGCCGTGCAGGTGCTGGGGAAGGAGCCCCCCTGGGGGGCCCTCACCGGCGTGCGGCCGGTGAAGATCCCCACCAAGGCCCTGCTGCGGGGGGAGACTCCGGCCCGGGCCGAGGCGGTGCTGCGGGACACCTACCGCGTGACCCCGGTCCGCCGCCGCCTGGCCATGGACTGCGCCCGGGCCAGCCTGGCCGCCCTGAGCAGCCTGAAGGAGGACGAGATCTCCCTCTATGTGGGCATTCCCTTCTGCCCCACCCGCTGTGCCTACTGCTCCTTTGTGTCCGCCGACGTGGGCAAGGCCCTCAAGCTGCTGCCCCCCTACCTGGAGGCGCTGTTCCGGGAGGTGGAGGCCGCCGGGGACCTGCTGGAGCGCCAGGGCCTCCATGTCCGCACGGTGTACATCGGCGGCGGCACTCCCACCACGCTGTCGGCGGAGCAGCTCGCCGCCCTGATGGGCCACATCCGCGCCCACATCGACCTGTCCCGCTGCACCGAGTACACCGTGGAGGCCGGCCGGCCGGACACCATCACGGCGGAAAAGCTGGCCGCGCTCAAGGAGAACGGGGCCGACCGGGTGTCGGTGAACCCCCAGTCCATGCGGGATGAGGTGCTGAAGGCCATGGGCCGCTCCCACACGGCGGCGGACATCCTCCGGGCCTATGAGCTGGTGGAGGCCTCCGGCATCCCCTGCGTGAACATGGACCTCATCGCCGGCCTGCCCGAGGACAGCCGGTTGGGCTTCCGCTCCACCCTGGACCAGGTGCTCGCCATGGGTCCGGCCAACATCACCGTCCACACCCTGGCCCTGAAGAAGGGCTCCCGGCTCATGACCGAGGGGGGAAGCCTGCCCACGGCGGAGGATGTGGCTGCCATGCTGGACTACGCCTGGACCACCCTGCGGGGTGCGGGCTACGTGCCCTACTACCTGTACCGGCAGAAGTACATGTCCGGGTCCTTTGAGAACGTGGGCTGGACCAAGCCCGGGTTTGAGAACCTCTACAACATCTGCATGATGGAGGAGCTGCACACCGTGCTGGCTCTGGGCGGCGGCGGCGTCACCAAGCTGGTGGACCGGACCGCCGGGCGCATTGAGCGCATCTCCGACCCCAAGTACCCATATGAATATATCAACACCATTGACAGGATTATTGCCGACAAGGAGAAGCTGGCGGACTTTTACGCCGCCGAAAGGAGGTAGCTATGTCCTACTCTCTGCATGAGATCAACGACCGCATCCGCGCCGACGCCGCCGGGTTCCTGGCCGAGTGCGACGAGAGCTTCCACCGCCGGGTGGTCTCCGCCGCCGACACCATCGCCAAACGGGCCCAGGCGAGCCCCATTGTGCTGCTGTCCGGGCCCTCCGGCTCGGGCAAGACCACCACCGCCCTCAAGCTGGAGGAGGAGCTGGAGAAGCGGGGCATCTCCACCCACACCATCTCCATGGACAACTACTTCAAGACCATGAACCCCCGCACCGCCCCCCGGACGCCGGAGGGGGACATCGACTACGAGTCCCCCAAGTGCCTGGACATGGAGCTGCTGGGCGAGACCTTCGCCAGGCTGGCCAAAGGGGAGGAGGTCATCATCCCCAAGTTCGAGTTTGCCCGCCAGATGCGCAACGACGCCCGGGGCACCCCTCTGCGGCTGGAGAAGAACGAGATCGCCATCTTCGAGGGCATCCACGCCCTCAACGACGACATCGCCGGCCGCCACCCCCAGGCCACCAAGCTGTATATCTCCGCCCGCAGCAACGTGTGCGACGGGGACAGGGTGGTGTTCAAGGGCACCTGGATGCGGCTGACCCGCCGGGCCGTCCGGGACTACAACTTCCGGGGCACCGACATCGCCGCCACCCTGGACATGTGGGCCAACGTCCGCCGGGGGGAGAAGCTGTACATCTCCCCCTTCAAGAACAAGGCCGACGTGATCATCGACTCCTCCCTGCGCTACGAGGTCCCTGTCATGAAGCACTATGCCCTGCCCATGCTCCAGGCCGTACCGGCGGAGAACCAGCGCCGGAGCGAGCTGCTGGACCTGATCCACGCCTTCGACGCCTTTGAGGCGGTGGACCCGGCCATGGTGGCCAGGGACTCCCTGCTGCGGGAATTCATCGGCGGCGGCAGCTACAAATACCGCTGAGTAACGGCTTTTTTCCGCTGTTTTCTCATACACCAACCGAAACCGTGAAATTTTTTAAGATAAAGGAAGGATTTTTCCATGTCTGAGTGTACGCACGACTGCTCCTCCTGCGGCGAGAACTGCGGGGAGCGCACCGCGCCCCAGAGCCTGCTGGCCCCTGCCAACCCCCTGTCCAAGATCGGCAAGGTCATCGCCGTGGTCAGCGGCAAGGGCGGCGTGGGCAAGAGCCTGGTGACCTCCTCCCTGGCCGTGGCCATGCGCCGCCGGGGCAAGAAGGTGGCCATCCTGGACGCCGACATCACCGGGCCCTCCATCCCCACCGCCTTCAACCTCCACGAGCGGGCCACCGGCTCCGACCTGGGCATCAATCCCGCCGTGTCCGAGACCGGCATTGAGGTCATGAGCCTGAACCTGCTGGTGGAGCACGAGACCGACCCGGTGGTGTGGCGGGGCCCCGTCATCGCCGGCACCGTCAAGCAGTTCTGGACCGACGTGGTCTGGGGCGACGTGGACTACATGTTCGTGGACATGCCCCCCGGAACGGGCGACGTGCCCCTGACCGTGTTCCAGTCCCTGCCCGTGGACGGCATCATCGTGGTCACCTCTCCCCAGGACCTGGTGAGCATGATCGTCACCAAGGCGGTGAAGATGGCCGGCCTGATGGACATCCCCGTCCTGGGCCTGGTGGAGAATTACAGCTACTTCAAGTGCCCCGACTGCGGCAGGGAGCACGCCGTCTTCGGCGAGAGCCACATCGACCAGGTGGCCGGGGAGCTGGGGCTGAAGGTATTGGCCCGCCTGCCCATCGACCCCGCCGTGGCCGCCGCCTGTGACAAGGGTGAGATTGAGAAGTTCGAGCCCAACTATCTCATGGGCGTGGCCGAGGCCCTGGACCAGTAAGTTTTCCACATGAAGCCGCCGGAATGGGGACAAATTCCCCTTCCTCCGGAATCAAAACGCAGAGCGCCCTGCTGTGGTTTCCACAGCAGGGCGCTCTGCGCATTGAAAAACCTCCGTCGAAACGCACCCGCCTGAAGCGGGCAGTGGAGCACGAGGGGGCGGCCGCCCGCAGGCGGCCTGCAATCCCCCTCGAAAAAAGCTCACGCCTTTTTCGAAGTCTTAGAAGATATCCAGCTCCACCGGGCAGTGGTCGCTGCCCATGATCTCCGGGTGGATGACGCTGTCGTTGATTTTGTCCGCAATGGACCTTGAGACAAGAAAGTAGTCGATGCGCCACCCCGCGTTCTTCTCCCGGGCGTGGAACATGTAGCTCCACCAGGAGTAGGCCCCGGTTTTGTCGGGGTACAGGTGGCGGAAGGAGTCCACGAACCCAGCCTCCAACAGCTCCGTCAGCTTGGAGCGCTCCTCGTCGGTAAAGCCCGCGTTGCCCCGGTTGGACTTGGCGTTTTTCAGGTCGATCTCCTGGTGGGCCACGTTCAGGTCCCCGCAGTAGATCACCGGCTTTCTGCTGTCCAGCCCCAGCAGGTACTCCCGCAGGGCGTCCTCCCACTCCATGCGCCAGTCCAGGCGGGTCAGCTCCCGCTGGGCGTTGGGCACGTAGCAGTTGACCAGGTAAAAGTCCTCAAACTCCAGGGTGATGGCCCGGCCCTCCCTGTCGTGCTCCTCAGAGCCAATGCCGCAGGTCACGTTCAGGGGCTCCAGCCGGGTGAACACCGCCGTGCCGGAGTAGCCCTTCTTCTCGGCGCTGTTCCAGTACTGCTGGTAGCCGGGCAGGTCCAGCTCCGCCTGGCCGGGCTGCATCTTGGTCTCCTGAATGGAGAAGATATCCGCGTCCAGGGCGGAAAAGGCGTCCAGAAAGCCCTTCCCCAGGCAGGCCCGCAGGCCGTTTACATTCCACGATACCAGTTTCAATCCAGGTCCTCCAGAGGCTGCGCGCTGTCCCAGATCACCGGCCTGCCGTCCCGGTCCAGCAGGGGAGTGAGCCCGCCGCCGTACCCGTTGACCACCTGGAGGTAGAGCACGCCGGTGAGGGTGTCCACCAAAATGACCGTCTCCATTGCAAAGCCGCCCGCCGGGGCCTCCCGGCGGATCACCTGAAACCGCTTGTCCGTTTTTGCCATTCTCTTATTCCTCCTCGTCCCCGGTCACGATGGCCCGGAAAAAACGGCCCATCAGGGGCAGATAGGTCAGGCAGAACACCAGCCCTGCCAGCACACCGGCGCTCTTCCGGTGCTTTCGGGCGGCGCCCAGGCCGATGAGCACACCCAGGGCCCCCAGGCACAGCTTGAGCAGGGCGATGTCGGTCAGGTCCATCTTTTTCAGGTACAGGTTTCCCGCAGCAATGAGCTTTTTCATGGCTTAGCGCTCCTTTCCTTCCGCCGGGCGGAAGTATATCTGAGCTGTATTATACCACGGCCATCCGGGCCCAGTAAATCACTCCCCAGAATTTTTACCCTCTGCTCCGGGAAACGCCCGGCCCACAAGACATTGTTTTTATATAATCTGCACAATTTTTCTCATCTTTAACGGCGGCTGCTTATGAAACAATATTTCAGTTTTAGAAATTGACTTTTCAAAAGCCCAAGCGTATTTTAAATGCAAGAGCGGCAGGTGGGGACGCCCGTTTCCGCCGCAGTATGGCCGCCTCCGCCCTCCTGATCCGGGCCCGGCGGGAGGCAGGCGGCAAAGGAATAAAGCATCTGTTCCATTGGGAAGGAGCATATACAATGAAGTTGAAATACAATAAAATTTCCGCTCTTCTGCTGGCCGCCGCCCTGCTGGCCGGTACCGCCGGCTGCGCTCAGCAGCCCGCCGAAGGGGCGGGCAGCCCCGCCCCCTCGGCCCCGGTGAGCCAGTCCGTCCAGCCCTCCGCCAGCGCCCAACCCGAGGAGGAGTACGCCAGCTACTGCCTGGCCCCCACGCTCTACTCCGAAACCTTGAAGCTGGACTGGAATTATACCATCTACCTGCCCCGGGGCTATGATGACCCGGCCAACGCCGACAAGACCTATCCGGTCATCTACCTGCTCCACGGAGCCTTCGGCAACCACCGTAACCTGGTGGAGCGCTTCTCCACCCCCGAGATTATGGACAGCCTGATTGAGAGCGGCCAGATGCCCGAGGCCATTGTGGTGTTCCCCGACGGTTTCAACTCCTACTACATCGACGGACCCGCCCTGGACATGGAGTCCGCCTTCATCAACGACCTGTTCCCCCAGATCGAGTCGCTTTACCGTGCCGACACCTCCAAGGAGGGCCGGATCATCGGCGGCATCTCCATGGGCGGCTACGGCGCGGCCCGCTTTGCCCTGAAGTATCCCGAGCTCTTCTCCGCCGCCCTGCTCATCTCTCCCGCCGTGTGGGCCGAGCCCACCAAGGGCAACGACCTGTACGACAACTGGCACGTGTTCCCCGAGGGCGACGCCAACTTCTCCCAGAGCCTGTGGGAGTCCTTCTATCCCGCCTCCTACCTGGAGGACTACACCGCCAAGAACAGCCCCGTGTCCTTCTACGTCATCAGCGGCGACGCGGACACTACCGTGGACATCTCCGAGGTCCAGGGCTTCTATGATCAGCTCCTCACTGCGGCCCCTGACGCCCAGCTCTCCGTGGAGCCCGAGGGCGTCCACGCCTGGACCTTCTGGGAGCCCGCCACCACCAAGGCCCTTCAGTTTGCCGGATCCGTGCTCCAGGGCCAGGAGTAAGCGCCCCCATCGTATACAAAAAGCAGCCCCGCCGCCCGCAGCTCATGCGGACGGCGGGGCTGTTCTTCTGTTGGAAAAAGCTGTCTCAGTACTTGCGCACCACGGCCACAACCTTGCCCAGGATCTCCGCCCCCGCGCCGTCAATGGGCTGGTAGTCCGGATTCTCCGGCATGAGCCAGGGGTGCCCGTCCTTCCAGCGGAGGGTCTTGACCGTGGCCTCGTCCTCAAAGAGGGCCACCACAATCTCACCGCTGTGGGCCTCGGGCTGGCGGTGGACCACCACCAGATCTCCGGGCAGGATGCCCGCCCTCAGCATGGACTCTCCCCGCACCTTCAGGGCGAAGTGCTCACCGGCCAGTCCGCCGGTGTCAAAGGTGAGATAGTCCTCAATGCACTCCTCGGCCAGGATGGGGGATCCGGCGGCCACATTGCCCACCACGGGCACCCGATTGGCGCTGGGGTTCTCCTCCTCGGCGATGGGCCGCCCCGTGGAGCCGCTGACGGTGATGGCCCGGGTCTTGCCCTCGGCCTTGATGATAAGCCCCTTCTCCTCCAGCCCCTTCAGGTGAAAATGAACCGTGGAGGGGGACTTGAGCCCCACCGCCTCGCCAATCTCGCGGACGGACGGGGGATAGCCGTGGTCGGCCTGGAAGGACACGATATAGTCGTAAATCTGCTGCTGCTTGGGAGAGAGTATCCTCATTGTGAGCCCTCCTTGTCTGGTCTGCCGGCGGCAGGGGGCGCAGCCCCATAAAAGGGACTGTGCGCCGTGTTTTCTTTTCGTCTCGGTGTATGTCATTATACCACATGCTTTTCAAAAATGCAAACATTCGTTCTAAATTGTTTCTTCTTTTTTTCGAAATTTATGAAATAACGCAAGACAGCCGCAGCTCCCGGATTGGATTTGTTCTCCGCCGGTCTGCACACCGCCTGTGCCGCCGAAAACCAACTTCCTGCGCCGGAGGAAAACCAAGCGGCGCGGTGAAGCTTTCACCGCGCCGCTCTCAGCGTGTCGAAAAACCTCCCAGAAGGGGAAGCCTCGCAGAGTTCTGTCATCCGCAGATGACGGAATCAAATGAAAATCCGTCATTTTCGGGGACATGTGCCTCGAAAATGACACTTCTCATGAAATTTTTGCCGACAATTTCATAATTTCATCAGAAATCGAGGTGAAAATTTCATGAAGCTCCTGTCGAAAAAGTGGCGGAAGCCACTTTTTCGACAGACTGAAGCGGCGCGGTGAAGCTTTCACCGCGCCGCTCTGTTTTTCTGTTACCAGCCAAAGGGCCAGAAGATGCCGCCGCCGTTTCCGTACTGCTGCTGGTTGCTGTACTGCTGGTTCTGCTCCTCCTCAAGCTGGTCATGGAGCTCCTGGGAGGCCGCCACCCGCTCGTCGGTGCGCTCGTCAAAGGTGATGGTCAGGGTCTGGACCTGGCCGGAGCGGCTCACCGTCAGGGTGGCGGTGTCGCCGGCCCGGTAGTCGGCCAGGGCGTTCTGCAGGTCGTCGGAGGAGGTGATGTCGGCGTCGTCCAGCTTGGTGATGATGTCGCCCTCCTGGAGGCCGGCCTTGGCGGCACAGGAGTCCTCCACCACGCCCAGGACATAGGCTCCGGCGGGGGTGCCGTACCGCTGGGCCTCGCCGCTGACGCTGGTGTTGATGATGCCCATGTAGGGCTTTCCGGTGACATATCCGTACTCCATGATGTCGGTGATCATGTTCCAGACGTTGTCAATGGGGATAGCGAAGCCCACGCCCTCAACGGAGGCCTCGGTGGAGTCGCCGTTGTTGGAAAGCTTGGCGGACACGATGCCCACCACCTGGCCGTACTGGTCAAAGAGGGGGCCGCCGGAGTTGCCGGAGTTGATGGCCGTGTCGGTCTGGATATAGTTCATGCGGCGGCCGTCGCTCATGGTTACGTTCCGGTCCAGGGCGGAGACATAGCCGCCGGTGAGGGAGAAGGTCAGCTCGCCCAGGGGGTTGCCGATGGCGTAGACCTGATCGCCCACCACCAGGTTGTCGCTGCTGCCGATGACCACGGTGTCCAGGCCGGTGGCGTCCACCTTCAGCACGGCGATATCGTTCTCCTCATCGCCCCCCACCAGGGTTGCGTCGTAGCTCTTGCCGTCCACCAGGGTGACGGTGATCTTGCTGGCCTCGTCAATGACGTGGTAGTTGGTGACGATGTAGCCGTCCTGGCTGATGACAAAACCGGAGCCGGAGGCGGCGGTCTGGACCACCTGGCCGTAGACATTGGTGTTGATCTCAGTGGTAATGCCCACGGTGGCTTTGACGTAGGTGGCGTAAATCTGGGCGGCGGTCAGGGGCTCCTTGGTGGTGACGTTGGACACGCTGACCACCGTGGGGGTGCGGTCGCCCTGGTAGACGGTGGTGGTTCCCTTCACCCCGCCGGTGAGGGCCATAATTCCAGCGGCTGCGCCGCCGCCCAGCAGGGCGCACGCCAGGCAAAGGGCGGTTACCTTGGGCCAGACCCGCTTCTTCTTTTTGGAGGGGCGCACATCGTCCTCAATGCGGTAAGAGGTGGCCTCAAAGGTCTGCTGGGGCTGCTGCTCCTCGGGACGGTTTTCAGGATTGAAATTACTGTAGTACATAACTGTCGCTCCTTCTATCACGAGATGCTCTCTCGGCGGGTTTCTGACCCGTTTCCTTTTTACGGGACTAAGCATAACCGGAATTTATGTCCAAAGCGTGAAGAAAGATAAAATGAAATTTGAACTTTCACCGGCTGCCGTAATATTTTTCCCGGCGGAGCGCTTTTTTCGCTTTAGGCTTAAAAAAGTTTAAGGAATCGGCTCAGTTGTGCCATTATGTCCCCTTATTCTCCCGCTGAGTTTCAGGCGCGGGGCGGTTTTTCAGAATGGCGGCCAGGTCTCCGGCGGCCAGACGCAGGTCGGAGAGGGTCCCGTCCAGCACCCCCAGCCGGCCGATGTTGATGATCACCATGCACAGCACCGGACCCAGGATCATGCCGGCCACACCGGCAATTTTCATGCCTACATAGATGCTGATGAGGGAGAGAATGGGGGACAGGCCGGTCTGGTCGCCCACTACCTTGGGCTCGGCCCCCCGGCGGAACAGGGCGATGATGCCCCAGATGACCATCAGCTCCACCGCGTGGCGGTATTCGCCCAGGAACAGGTCGGCCACCGCCCAGGGGACCATGACGGTGCCCGAGCCCACGATTGGGATAAAGTCCAGCACCGCCAGCAGGAAGGCCAGCAGCACCGAGTAGGGCTGCCGAATGACCACAAAGCCCGCCAGCAGGATAAAGAAAATAGCCACGGACAAAATCAGCTGGGCCTTCACATAGCCGCCGAAGGCGGCCACCGCCGTGCGCTTGACGCTGCCGAAAAAGTCCCGGACGCCGGGGGAGAGGCGGCCGGTGACCATGAGGCGGAGGCGGGGATAGTCGGAGGCGATGAAGTAAGCGGCCATGACAAAGATGACCAGCCCAACCGCAAAGGAGGGAATGCTGAAGGCAAAAGAGCCCGCCGCACTGCCCACATGGCTGAGCATGTCAGGGATCATCTGGTTCAGCCAGTCCACTACCTTGTCCAGCGCGCCGGTGACCGCCTCGTTCACCTGAGCGGGCAGGCCGGAAAAAAGGCCGAAGAGAAATTCCTCCAGGCCAGCAATGGCGGGCTGAAGGCTGCCCGCCCAGATGGAGGGCCAGTTCATCACCAGGGAGGCCACCTCGCTGACAACGCTGTACACCAGCGCCGCCAGCACGCCCCCCGCCACGGTGAAAATCAGAATCAGCAGCACCAGGGACAGGGCCTTCCGGGACCCGCCGAACCGCCGCTGCACCCTGAGAATGACCGGATTGAGCACCCAGGTGAGCACCAGCGCCAGCACAAAGGGCATCAGCAGCCCCAGCAGCGGCGGTGCGCCGTACACCAGAAACAGCACCACCAGAATCGTCCCGGCCAGCCGGATGCCCAGCCGCAGCCACAGCCGCCCCCGCTCCCGCCAGGTCAGCTCTTTCCCATTCACAGCAATTCCTCCTTATGTATTTCCCGGCCCTTCCCCGCAGGAAGGGCCTCCGTGCGGCGCCCCGCCGCAGTATATGTCCCATTGTAGCACGGCGCTCCGGTGGGAACATCAAGAATCCATGAATATTTTCAAAAACTTTGCAAAACTTTCCCTGGCCCGCACCCGCCACATTCAGGACAGCGAGGACGTGTTCCAGGAGGTATTTGCCCGCGTTTTTATCCTCGTCCTTGAGCGGGAGGGGCCGTTTTTTCGTTTGTGAAATATCTATCGAATATATTACTTTTTCATCTAAAATTGTTTTATTTTTCTCAATTGTAAGTTAAAAAATAAACTTATTAAACAAGTGTTGACTTTTCTGGAAAGACAGGTATACTCAAGTTAAGGACAAGAGAAAGCATTTTTATATCAATCTCTCTCCTCCCACCGAACCGGCAAAATATGAAAGAGTGAGGCGTTGAACATGGGTATTTACGTGGTAACCGGCGGCTCCAGCGGTATCGGGGCCCAGATCGTGTCCAAGCTGAAGGAGCAGGGACACGAGACCGTCAACATCGACCTGAAGAACGGGGACATCTCCGCCAACCTGGCCACGGTTGAGGGCCGGGATTCCGCCCTGCGGGCGCTGTACGACCGCTATCCCGACGGCATTGACGCCATGATCTGCAACGCGGGCGTGTCGGGCGCCAGCGGGAATATCCCCCTTATCATCTCCCTGAACTACTTCGGCGCCACCGCCATGGCCTCCGGCGCCCTGGAGCTGCTTCAGAAAAAGCGGGGCTCCTGCGTGGTCACCTCCTCCAACACCATCGCCCAGGGCGCGGCCCGGATGGACGTGGTGGGCATGCTGAACAACCAGGCCGACGAGGAGCGCATTCTGGCCCTGGTGAAGGACTACGACCCCAAGACCGCCCATTCCTTCTACGCCGCCACCAAGTACGCCCTGGCCCGCTGGGCCCGCCGCATGAGCGCCGACTGGGGCGCCCACGGCGTGCGCATCAACGCGGTGGCCCCCGGCAACGTGCGTACCGCCATGACCGCCAAGCTCTCCCCGGAGCACATGGTGGCGGTGGAGGCCCTTCCCGTGCCCATCAACTACGGCACCAACGACCCGCTGATGAGCTCGGAGGACATCGCCAACGCCATCATCTTCCTCTCCTCGCCTCTGGCCCACGGCATCAACGGCGTGGTGCTCTTTGTGGACGGCGGCACCGACGCGCTGCTCAATTCCGAAAAGGTCTATTAAGAGGGGGTTTATTGATATGCTGATTGCGGATTTCATTCACGCCATGGAGAAAAAGGACTACAAAGCCATGTCCCAGTGCTTTGCCAGCCAGTGCCGGCTGTTTGACTACTGCACGCCCGAGGGTACGCCCAACTTCTTCGTCTACGGCCGCCGGGCCATGGACATGTTTTACCACAACAAGTTCATTCTGGGCGGCTTGTCCGTGTCCAGCCCCCGGATTGTGGACGAGCGGACCGTCAACTTCTACATCAGCTACGGCGGCATCATCAACCACGCCGTGGCCAACATTGAGAGCTACGATCCCACCACCGGCCTCATCAAGGAAATGGTCATCCGGCCCGCGTAAGACAGTCGCAAAAGGTGCAAAGCACCTTTTGCGAGCGGGATGCAGGCTGCCGCGCGCAGAACCTGTCCGCCGAAAGCGGGCGGGTTCCACGCTTGCAGCCTGAGAAGAATTTTCTCCGCCGCACATGCCGCCGGAGAAAATGGATTTTACCTGATTCGCGCCTGCGGGCGCGAACTCTGCGAGGCTTTCCCCATATGCAGAACATCCCCGCCCCGGAGCTTCCGGGGCGGGGATGTTGTCGTTTACGCCTTCTCAGGGCCGTAGAGGCTTTTGTAGTAGGACTCCGCCGTGTACAGCGCGGCGGCGGGGTTGTGGCCGGTGACCCGGTCCTTGGTCACCAGAGTAGTGCACAGGGCGTGGGAGTACTTGTAGAACAGGCTGTCGTGGCCCACACACAGGCCCACCACAATGTTCAGCTCCGTGCCCTGTTTATTGAGCAGCTTGGCCTGGAGGATGGGGTTGCACATGTTGGGGCCGATGGACTCGCACTCGGGGGCGATGCCCACCGCCGTCTTGCGCACCGCCCCCGCCTTGCAGGCCGCGCCGTACACTTCAAAGCCGTGGCTGCGGAGGATGCCCGCGGCAATCCGGGCCTCATGGAGCAATCCCACGCAGGTTGCAATGCCCAGCTTGTGATAGCCCATCCGGCGTGCAAACTCCACAATCTCCCGGATACGGGTCCAGCGGCAGTAGCCCTCGTACTCCACATCCGCCGCCGTGGTCATGACCCTGTGGTTTTCCGCTTCGTGGTAGGCCTCCATGGCCTCGTCCATGGCCTGCTTGTCCATGTGCTCGGTCAGGCAGAAGGGGGGCCGCCCCTCCGACGTCTGACGCTTGCAGCCCGCAACGCCGCAGTCGGCGCAGGAGCGGATGATTTCCTTGTCCATTGCGCAGCGCTCCTCTCTGTCATGCTGAATAAAGAATTGTAAAAAATTGATAAAATTATTTACAAATTTCGATATTTTTCATATAATATATCCGAAGAATGGTCCATATAAAAGCAGCGTCCGCCAACCCAAGAAAGGAGCCATGACATGAAGCAAGCTTCCCTTGAGCGCCTGGCCCGCCGCCTGGCCGCCGTCCTCGTCCTGCTGGGCATTGCCGCCCTGATTCTGTACGTCTGCTATATGGACGCCAACGCGGGAAAAATCACCTTTGACGCCGTGGTAAAGGAGGATACGCTTCTTCTGGGGGAGAGCGGACAGGACTACGTCTACATTCTGGTAGAGGACGGGGAGGAACAGCGTATTAATATCTCTCAAGACACCAGAATCACTGATGAGGATGGCCAGGCGCTGAACCTGACCGAAGGCGTGGAGCTGAAGGCGGGGCAGCCCATCCGGGTCAGGGCGCAAAGCCTTATGATTTACGAGCCGGTGTATACCTATGTCAACTGCTTCAAAATTGTAATTCTCTCCCCGTAGGCAAGTCAAACGGCCCGGCGCGAAACGCTTCGCGCCGGGCTTTTTCCATTTGCCGTAAACGCCTCGCAGAGTTCGCGCCCGCAGGCGCGAAGGAAATGAAATCTGTTTTCTCCGGGGACATGCGCCTCGGAGAAAACACTGCTCAGGCCGCAAGTGTGGCCCTTGTCCGCCTAATGCGGCCAAGGGCTGCGCGCAGCGGACTGCATCCCGCTCGAAAAAGGTGCGCTGCACCTTTTTCCGACTGTGGCTTTATTTTCTGGGGTCCTGGACGGGGCTGCCGTCGGCGGGCACCAGGCAGCCGTCCCTGTCGTACTTGAGGACGGTGATGTCCGAGCGGGTGTTTTTGGCGATCTGCTCCATCCTCATCTGCTCGGTGATGCCCACCACCAGGGAGTAGGCCACGCCGTGGCGCTTTGCCCGGCCGGTACGGCCGATGCGGTGGATGTAGTACTCAATCTCGTCGGGCACGTCGTAGTTAAAGACCGCGTCCACGTCGTCGATGTCCAGGCCCCGGGCGGCCACGTCGGTGGCCACCAGCACCCGTATTTTCCCGTCCCGGAAGGCCTGGAGGGTCTTTTCCCGGATGCGCTGCTGGATGTCCCCGTGGATGGCCTGGGCGGAGATGCCCCGCATCTGGAGCAGGCCGGAGAGCCGGTCGGTCATGTTCTTGGTGTTGCAGAAGGCAATGGCCCGCTCGTATCCGCCGTGGGTGAGGAGGGCTACCATGGTCTCCAGCTTGTCCCCCCGGCCCTCCAGGTCGATGCGGTACTGCTGGATGTCCGGCCTGTTCTCCTCGTCGGGCCGCACCACGATCTCCACCGGGTCCCGCTGGTACACCCAGGAGATGTCCATCACCTCCCGGGAGATGGTGGCGGAGAAGAGGCCCAGGTTCTTCCGGGACTTGATCTGGTCCAGAATGCGGGTCACGTCGTGGATAAAGCCCATGTCCAGCATCCGGTCGGCCTCGTCCAGCACCACGGTCTCCACCTTGTCCAGCTTCACCGTGCGCCGCTTCATGTGGTCCATGAGGCGGCCGGGAGTGGCCACCACAATCTGGGGGTGCTTCTTCAGGGTGGTAATCTGCTTCTCAATGGGCGCGCCGCCGTACAGGCACACCGAGCGCACACCCTCCTTAAACTCACACAGGTCCCGCAGCTCGTCCTGGATCTGGAGGGCCAGCTCCCGGGTGGGGGCCAGCACCAGTGCCTGCACCGCGTCGCTCTCCGGGTCGATGTGCTCCACCATGGGGATGCCGAAGGCAAAGGTCTTGCCCGTGCCGGTGGGGGCCTTGGCAATCACGTCCCGCCACTCCATAAAGTAGGGGATGGCGCCCGCCTGGACCGGGGTGGCCCGGACGTAGCCCTTTTTGTCAATGGCCTTCATGACCTCGGCCGAGAGGCCCAGGTCCGCGTAGTTGACAACTTCATTTACCTGTTCGCCGTTGATTTCCATGCTGATATTCCTTTCTTTTTGCCCTGATTCAAGGTCCCCACAAGGCGAAAAGAACCCTTTCAGCCTCAACGCCCGCCCACCCGGCCAGGCGCGACCCCAAATCAACGGAGAAATGGATATTTTCTCCTGTATTCGGTCAATAGTGTAACATATCAGGCGCAAATATGCAACGGATATTGGCGCCTGTGTTTCTTGACATTCGGGAGGCGAGCGGATACAATGTTACTCTGTTATAGTATGAGAACTGGAAGGAGGCGCGGGAGCATGAAGCTTTCCCTGGTCATCCCCGCCTATAATGAGAGCAGCATCATTGAGGCCACCCTCCGCACCGTCACGGCCCGGCTGGCGGAAATGGACCCGGACTACGAGCTGCTCATCGTGGACGACGGCAGCACCGACAACATGGCCGATCTGGTGCGGCCCTTTGAGGACGGCCACGTCCGCCTCACCGGCTACCACCCCAACGGCGGCAAGGGCAAGGCCGTCCGGACGGGTGTGCTGGAGGCCAGAGGGGACTATGTGTTCTGCACCGACGCCGACCTGGCCTACGGGCTGGAGAATATCCCCGCCATGCTGGACAAGCTGGCGGCGGGGGCAGACCTGTGCATCGGCTCCCGGCGGCTGGACAAGTTGGGCTATCAGGGTTATCCCCCCATCCGGCTGCTGACCTCCAAGGTCTTTGGCCTTCTGGTGCGGCTCTTCTCCGGCCTGCCCTACGACACCCAGTGCGGCATCAAGGGCTACCGCCGCGCCGCCGCCCGGGCCATCTTTTCCCAGTGCTCCACCGACGGCTTCGCCTTTGACTTCGAGGTGCTGCTCCGGGCCCGGAAGCTGGGCCTCACCGTGGAGCAGGAGGCGGTCCATGTGGTGAACCACCGGGAATCCAAGATCAACATTCTCCGGGACAGCGCCCGCATGTTCCGGGATATCTTCCGCATCCGGCGGCTGGTGGCCCGGGCATGAGGGGACGCATGTTGCAAAAGGAGCGGCCCTGGCTGGTCTTTGCCCTGATCTTCGCCCTGGTGCTGCTGCGCTTCTGCTACTACGGCTTCACCTACTACCCCCAGCTGGACGACTATATCCAGCTCCACAACCAGTCCGCCTACTACTCCGCCAAAGCGGTTATCCTGGATATGGGCCTTCTCTCCTCCCGGCCTCTGGCCTCGGTGATGGACTACTTCTTCTGGTCCCGCTTCTGGTCCTTCCTCATGGCGGCGGTGGCCCTCATCTCCGCCATGTACGCCGCCTCGGCCTGCCTGTTCCGCCGGGTGTGGGGGGAGTACTTCGGCACCGGGTATCTGTTCCTGGTGGTGTACGCCCTGCTGCCCCTGGGCATGGAGGGGACGTACTGGATTTCCGCGTCCAACCGGGTGGTGCCCTCCCTGTTCTTCGTGGCCCTGGCCATGTACCTGTTCCAGAAGTGGTGCCGGACGGGCAAGGCCCTCTGGCTGCCCCTCTACTTTGTCGCCCAGCTCATCTCCTTCTGCTTCTACGAGCAGGGGCTGGTGCTGTCGGTGACCGGGGTGCTGCTGGTGGGCATCATCGAGTTTTTCCGGGGCAACCGCAAAAAGAGCCTTTTCTCCCTGCTCACCTTTGTCAACGCGGGCATCTACTTCGCCTTCACCGGGTACTTCTCCACCTCCACCGGCCAGCTGGGCAGCCGCCTGAGGCTGACCCTGCCCTGGCAGGAGGGGTGGGACAAGGTGTTTTTCTCCGCCGCCGGTCAGACCGGCGAATCCTTCCTCATCGGCGGATACAAGACCCTGGTGGACGGCTTTCGCCGGGGGCTGGCGTGCATTGCCGAGGACTTCAGCCTCCTGTGGGTGCTGGTGCTGATGGCCCTGTGCGCGGCGCTGTTCCTGTTTGCCCGCCGCTTCACCGCGGAGCGGCCCGCGGGAGAGGCCGCCCTGCCCAGGCGCTGGGCCCTGCTGGTGGGCTTCCTGATGGCCCTGGCGCCGGTGACGCTGTTCTTCGTGCTGTCCAGCCCGTCGGTGGCATTGCGGAACACGGTGTTCTCCTTCTGCGGCATCGCCCTGTTCCTGGACGAGGCGTGGAGCATGCTGCTGACCAGGTGCCCTGCCCGGGGGCTGATCACCGGCGCGGTGTGCGCGGTGTGCGCGGCGGTGTTCTCCGTGGCGGCGGTCAGCGAGCTCCACGATTACCGCGCCACCACCCAGGCCGACCAGCGGGCGGCCAGGGCCATCACGGCCGCGGTGGAGGGGGACGAGGGCGCCATCGCCGTGCTCAACCTGGAGCCCAACTACCTGAGCGAGCAGAACTTCCTCTACCATGAGCACATCCACGGCGCCACCGAGAGCGCCTGGGCCCTGGCGGGCCTGCTGTCCTGGGCGGCGGACACCCCCGCGTTCCCCGCCGCCACCCCCGTGCCCATGGGCGGGCGTTACACCGGCAGCCTCACCGAATTCGGCGCCCTGCTGTGGTATGACCACAAAACCGGCACCGTCCAGTCGGTGATGGCCGTCCCCGCCGGGGAGGGCGTCTATGAAATCCAGACGGCGGGCGGCGATACGCTGGCCGCCGCCCAAGAAGAAAACGGCGCCGGCCGCCTTGTGCCCGCCGGAAGCTAAGGTGAATCATGAAAGAAAAAATTCTCCATCTCATAGAGGTCTTTGACCTGAAGCGGTTTATCAAATTCGGCTTCATCGGCGTACTCAACACCCTGGTGGACTTTGTGGTCTTCTACCTCCTCAACCGGTTCGTCATCAAGGACGGCCCCACCGTGGTGCTGCTGGGCATGACTATCGTGGCCGGTCCCTATCTCTCCAATGCCATCTCCTACGTGGTGGCCAACATCCACAGTTTTATCTGGAACAAGCTCTGGACCTTTCAGAAGAAAGAGCCCCTCACCCGCCGGGAGGTGGGCCGGTATATTGTGACCAGCTGCGGTTTCCTTATCATTTCCTCCATCGGCCTGTCCATCTTCATGTCCATTCTCAAACTGCCCGCCTTTGCCGGGCTTATCCCCGCCGGACTTATTCCTCTGGCCGCCAAAATTCCCAACACCTGCGTCACCATGTTCTACAACTACCTGATGAACAAGTTCTGGGTGTTCAAGTGAGCAAAAAGGTTCCCTCTCCAGTGGAGAGGGAACCTTTTTTTGCTCATTTCATCATTATGCATCCAGATTTTCGGTGCAGTAGCGGATAAAGGAACTGCCGGTATATACCGTATTCTGTGCCACCACAGGCTGGCTGATCTCCCACTGGTTGCCTGCCACATTGGTATGGATGGAGTACATGCCGGCCGCGGAGGAGGAGACGTCTACCCGGATAGAGTCGCCGGGATTGAGCTTGCACACCACCGGCCCGGTCTCAAATTCCAGCGTTACCTGTTCGCCGGGCGTATAGTCCCCCAGCTGATAGCTCAGGGAGGTAATGTCCTCCCGCAGGTTGTAGGCCACGCCGTCCTTGACCACGTAGATGCGGACCAGGAAGCAGGTATCCTCGCAGTCGGAAGAAACCTCCAGCTGTGCACTCAGGGTGCCCTTGATATAAGTCTCTTCCTCCACAGGGGCGCTCAGGAAGGTGAGGATGTCCTGCCGGCTGCCCGGCTCAGCCTCCGCCGCCAGCCCATTGTAGCCGTTGGTACCGTTGCCGCCGTTTTCGTCACTGGCCTGGAACACAGCGGGGTTGCTGGGGTCGTAGGTATAGGTCATGGCCGTCACTTCCCCGGCCTGCTGGTCCAGGGTGTTCTGGTTCAGGTAGAGCACATGCTCCTGACTGCCGTCGGTCAGCGCGTCCGGCTCGGTAAACCACTGCTCCCCGTCTACGGGGTAATAGGTCACAGCGCCCAGCTCCACCGCGGTGGGTTCGGTACCGTTACGCACGCTGTCAAAAAAATCTACCACGTAGTCGGCATAGTAATTGGGTGTGGTGGAGGTTCCCACATTAAGAGGCCAGTCCTCGCTGCCGGTATAGCTGTGGCCAAACTGGCTGACCAAAAAGGCCGACTGAGCTTTCTGTTCGGCAGAGAAGCTGTTCCAGATGGCGTTGCTATCCTCGTAGAAGATGTCATAGAAGTTTTCATAGAGCAAAACCGGGATGTCAATACCGGCAATGGCATCGTAGATATAGGAGCCGGCAGCCTCTGTCCGCCACCAGTCTCCGTCCTCAGGATGAGTAAGGATACCGGTCCAGTACGCATCCTGCTCACTGTACATCTCCACCGGCCAGTCGATGTAGGGGAATGTGTTGAACAGCGTCATATCCATGGTGTTGCCCAGAGCAGTGCCCTCAAAGCCGGCCGGTCGGTGCATCATGGCCTGCCAGTAGCCCATAAGGCCGATTTTGATGAATCCGTTCTGGTACCATGCATCATACCGGGTGCTCACCGGGCACTGCATGGAGATGGCCTTGATGTCATCGTGAGGTGCATAGAGGTGGGACATGGACGTAAAGCCCATGTAGCTCATACCATTGCAGAAGAGTTCCCCGTTGTAGAAGTCCTGCTGGCGGATCCAGTCCATTACCTGCAGTTCGTCATCTGTGTCGTGGATATAGGCCAGGAAGCTTTCGTACTGGCTGTTGGCAGTGCCTCTGGTCTGGATCATGACAAAGGCGTACCCCGCCTCCACAAAGGCCGAGCTGTCCGCCACACAGGATTCAAAGTACTCGGCGGTAAACTCCTCCGTTGCCGCCTGATAGCAGTTCTGGGTAATGACGGTGGGGAATTTCCCCTCCTTCTCCGGGGTGACTACCAGGCAGCAGATTTCCGTACCGTCCTCCATGGGTACAAACTCCACAGTGGCATAGCCGCCGCAGCATGGAATTGCCTCCTGCGCCGCTACGTTGGGAGAGGGTACAGGACTTACCGCCTCGGTGGGCGGTAGAGATGCAGAAGGGGACGAAGGTACTTTTGTGGTTGGAGTCTCACACGCGGAAAGTGTCAGCGCAAAAGATATTCCCAGAGCTGCAATGACTGCTTTTTTCATGTTTCCTCCTTTTCTGTCCTCGGCTTATGACTTCTTTCTACTTACTCCGACAGGAGTGTTGTCAAGGTTCTTGCCCTGTAGTATAATTTTTGCATAATTTTATCGTCTTTACAATCGTTAATTTGATGCATTTTGTTCAGAACAATCTTGCCGCCTGTCACAACAAATTTCTCTGTTTTGTCGGAAGGAAGGTTTACCATGTACCGCAACAGAACAAAAGAAAAACTCTACCGCGCCTTGTATAAGTTGGCCACAGACCGGCCCGTGGCTGAGGTATCTGTTTCCAAGCTGGTATCTACGGCTGGGGTCAACCGCTCCACGTTCTACTACCACTTTGAAAGCACTCAGGCGGTGCTGGAGGAAATGATTTCCGACTTCTGCAAGCAATATCTGCGCATTCTCTCCATACCCCCGGGAGAAACCGCCCATAGCATCAGTTCTGAGCATCAGCAAAAACTGGAAGATGAGGTATGCGCCTATGTGGCTTCCACCTCCGACGACATCCGTTTCTTCCTCTCCACGCACAACTATCTCACCTTCCGGAAGCAGTTCTTTCTCTGCTTCCAGGGCTACTGCCGGGATCACCAGGTTGTGCAGACGCTCCCCGGTGGGAAGGTACGCCCACTTAAGCGAGGAGTGGTTTATGATTATTACCTGCGCATGCTGGCCGCCCAACTACTGGAAATTTTGGAATACTGGGCAGAGCGAAATTTCAGCGAGGGTCCTGAGGATTTTATCCATCTGTTTGATGCGCTCCATAGCTCCACCATCTCGCTTCAGGGCTGACCGCGGCACATGTAAAAGGGGTTCTCTCTGGCGGCGCCGGAGAGAACCCCTTCCCGGGCCTTCCGCCCGGCATCTTATGCTTCGGGCGCCCCGTCCTGGAGCTTGGGCCTGGCGCCCGACTCGGCCAGAATCAGCACATCCCCGGGCTGGATGACCGTGCTCCCCGTGGGGATAACCGTCTCCTGGCCCCGCTGAATCAGCACAATCAGGTACTTGGGGGCATCGGGCGCCGAGGCGATGTCCGCCAGGGTGCGGCCGGATAGCCGGTGCCCCCGCTCCACCGCCATCTCGCTCAGGCGCAGGTGCTCCCGCTCCTCAAAGGGGTAGGCCGCCAGCACCAGCAGATCCCCCTCCTCCAGCCTGGTGCCGCCGTTGGGCACAATGGTGCGCTCCCCCCGCACCACCATGACAACCAGCAGATCCGACGGGAGGGACAGCTCCCGCAGGGCGCGGCCCAGCCAGGGGTGGCCGGACCCCAGGTGGATTTTGATGAAGCTGATGTCGCGCTCCTCCTGGTAGTCGGTGAAGGTCTTGCTGATGTCTCCGTGCTCGTCAATCATGGACAGGGCCCCCGCCACCCGGGGCAGCAGGGTGCCCTGGATGAGCATGGAGAGGAGGACGATGCAGAATACCAGGTTGTAGAGGTTATAGGTGGTCTCAATGCCGCTGAGCACCGCCGAGATGGCGAACACGATGGAGGCCGCGCCCCGCAGTCCGGCCCAGGACACCACCCCCACCTGCCCCAGCGAGGGGCGGAAGGGCAGCAGCAGTACGCCGGTGACCAGCGGGCGGGCGAGGACGGTGAGGAAAATCATAATCGCCAGGGCGGGCAGCAGAACCTGGGGCAGCTGGACCGGCGTCACCAGCAGGCCCAGCAGGAAGAAGATGATCACCTGGGCCACGCCGGTGACCACGTCAAAGAAGTGAACCAGGTATTTCTTCTGGGCCATTCTGGCGTTGCCCAGCAGGATGCCGCACAGGTACACGCTCAGGTACCCGTTTCCGCCCCACATGGCGGGCAGGGCGTAGGAGAGGAGCACCACGCCGAAGAGGAACACGGTGCGGCTCTGCTGGGTGGCGAGCAGGCTCTTTCCCAGAATCCACACCGCTATACGGCCCATCAGCAGCCCAGCCCCGATCCCCAGTGCCAGCTGCTGAACCAGCAGCAGGGGGATGGACACCTGCCGGCCGGACAGGAGGGCAATGCAAACGGCGGTCAGCATGTAGGACATGGGGTCGTTGGAGCCCGACTCCACCTCCAGCAGGGAGTCTGTGTGGTTCTTGAGGGCCAGCTTCTTGGACCGGAGGATGTTGAACACCGTGGCCGCGTCGGTGGAGGAGACGACTGATCCGATGAGCAGGCTTTCCAGCCAGGGCAGCCTGAGGACAAAGTGGGCGAAGAGGCCCACCGCCCCGGCGGTGCCCGCCACCCCCAGGGTGGACAGCACCACGGCGGGGGCCGCCACCGGCCGGGCGGCCTTCAGGTTGGTGCCGAAGCCGCCGTAGAACATAATGAACACCAGGCTGGCCGAGCAGATCAGGTTGACGGCCTCGTAGTCGTCAAAGGGAATGCGCAGCAGGCCGTTCTCCCCAAAGCACATGCCCAGGGCAATGAAGACCAGCAGCGGCGGGATGGGCAGCTTCTCCACAAAGCGATCCATCAGGATGCAGATTACAATGACAATTCCAATCAGGAGGAAGGCAGCATTCATTTCAAAACCTCGCAGTGTGTGATGTCTCCGGCCCGCTGGGCGCGCGTATGCCCGCCGGGGCCGGAGCATGCTCACCGGCGGCGGAACACGTGGACGCAGAAATTGGCCCGCACGGTCAGCTCCTCCAGATCGGAGAGCCGCGCGCCGCCCTCTTTGGGCGTCTTCCAGTAGTAGGGGGTCATGCGGAACAGGTCGGCCAGGTCCTGGCCGCGGGGAATAATGGTTTTCCCGGCCTTCACAATGTCCAGATAGTCAAAGCCCTCGTAGGGAATAGCCTCCTCCGGGTTCCGATAGGGCCTGTCGTAGAGCACTTCCTTCAGCTCCCACAGGTGGTCGGCGGCTGGCACCACATAGAGGAACACTCCGCCGGGGACCAGGACCCGCCGGAATTCGTCCGCTGCCAGGGGGGAGAAGCAGTTTACCAGCAGGTCTGCGCTCCCGTCCTCCAGCGGCAGATGGTAGGCCGAGGCCACGGCGAACTCCACGTCTCTGGTCCGCCTGGCCGCCCAGCGGAGGCAGAACTTGGAGATGTCCACCCCCGCCATGGTCACGCTCCGCCCGGCGGCGGCGAGGGCGTCATGGATGCCTGCGGTGTAGTACCCCTCGCCGCAGCCTGAGTCCAGTACCCGGGGCGTGTCCCCGGCGTATTGGAGGGCCAGCTGCTCCAGCGCCTCCCGCAGGTGGATGTAATAGCCGGCGGAGAGGAAGCGGTTCCGGGCGGCGGCCATCTCCTTGTCGTCCCCGGGGGCTTTGGAGTGCTTCTGATTGGCGGGGAGGAGGTGGACATACCCCTCCCGGGAAATATCAAAGCTGTGCCCCCTGGGGCAGGCGTAGGCCCCGTCCCGCCGCTCCAGGGGGGCGGCGCAGAGGGGGCAGCGGAACATACTCTCCATAAAATTCCTCTTTTCCGGCGGCCCTGGGGCCGGGATATGCTCTGATGTACTTTTGTATTATAGCATGATGAAGCGGACTGCCGCAAGCCGGAGGGACTATGCAGGCAGCATCGTTTACTTTTCACGGCCGTCTCGCTAAAATAGACCTATAAGAGGAAGCATATTCCCAGCGTTTTGGAAAGGATGGTTATGATGAAGAGACGCTTTGTACCCCTGCTGCTGGCCCTGGCCCTTGTCCTGGGCCTGGCCGCCCCCGCCGGAGCGGCGGGGACCAGCCCGATGGACGTCACCGACCCCAGTCTCATCCTCCCCGTCACCGCCGGGCAGGCGGCGGCGGAGAAGCTCAACGCCATGGGGTTGTTCCAGGGCGTTGGGACCACCGCCGGCGGCGCCCCCGACTTTGACCTGGCCCGCACTCCAACACGGGTGGAGGGCGTGACCCTGCTGGTGCGCCTGCTGGGCCAGGAGTACCAGGGCAGCCACGGCGGCTGGAAGAGCCCCTTTACCGACGTGCCGGGCTGGGCTGTGTCCTACGTGGGCTACGCCTACAGCAAGGGCTACACCAAGGGCACCTCGGAGACGGTTTTCGGCTCCATGCTGCCCATGGACGCCGCCCAGTACCTGACCCTGGTGCTCCGGGCCATGGGATATGAGGACGGCACCGACTTCCAGTGGGACAGCCCCTGGACCCTGTCCAACGCCCTGGGCATCACCGAATACGACCCCGCCAGCCCCGGGACCTTCACCCGGGGGACCGCCGCCGTCTGGGCCTGGAACGCCCTGGGGGCCATGTGCGCCGGCGGCGATGGCCTGCTGGTGGACCAGCTGGTTCGCAACAAGGGCATCACGCCCCAGCAGGGCGTTGACGCCGGCCTGCTCAAAAACTGCAAGGGCGGCGTGGCCCTGAGCCACAACATCCTGATCTGTAATCTGGCTGACAATATCATCCCTGCGCTGTGGCTGTGCGGCCTGCCGGAGGACGCCCCCGACCCGGAACTCACCTGGACCTCCTCCAATCCGGAGGTGGCCACCGTCTCCCCTCACTCCCAATCCATATGGATGGAAAATGAACACCTCATCGGGAATATTCACAAGGTGTCCTGCGGCACCACGGTCATTACCGCCACCTCCGCGGACGGCGCCATGTCCGCCTCCGCCACCGTCACCGTCATCGATACCAACAGCTACCTGGAGCTCTACGACGGCAGCGGGGAGCCGGTATACCGCAGCTATGAGATGTGGGCGGAGGATCCGGAAGAGTTTACCGCCAAAGTGATGCCCGAGCACACCGCCGCCGACAAGCACATCTCCTGGGAGCTGGAGGAAATCGTGGATCGGGAGTATGTGCCCGCCCCCGCCTCCGCCGCCGTGCTGGAGGTGCTGGACGCCGACCCGGAGGCGGGCGCCTCCACAGTCCGCGTTACCTTCCATCGGGCCGGGGACTTCATCCTCCGTTTCCAGACGGCGGACGCCAGCGGTTCCGTGCGGCTGGAGGTCAACGAGGCCTCCCCCGACGTCATCATCGACTGCGAGGATACTATCCGGGTGGGCGACTGGATGGACGTCAGTGTTGAGCAGGTCAAGTCCTACGACCCGTCCCTGGGCGTGCAGCTGTGGGAGAACTCCAACCCGGAGGTGGCCCGGCTGGGCGTGGCCTCCAACTTCAGCTCCGGCCTTGTGGCCGGCGTGGACGGTCTCAAGCCGGGCACCACCACCATCTCCGCCATCCTCACCGACGGCACCGTCATCTCCAAGACCATCACCGTCATTGAGGCCCTCTCCCCCATGGAGCTGTCCCTGCCCAGCTTCCCCGTCACCGTGGAGGGCTACGGCTCCAACGGGGAGCTGGCCTATCAGGTCACTGTCACCGGGGGTTCCTATGACTACGGCGACGGACTCCGCCTGCGGCTGGAGGGTACGATAGACTACATGCGCCCCGGAACGTCCCAGATTCTCCTCTATTTTGAGATCACCGACGACGCCACAGGAGAGCGGGTGACCAGGGCCGACATCATCCTGGACGGGGCGGAGGGGGCCTTTACCTATGTCCCCTCCGGCTACAGCCCGGACAGCTATGTCATCCTCTCCGAAGGCCACGCCTACACCCTGGAGTTTGTGCCCTGAAGCCCTTTTCCCCCGCGTAACCTGCGCCCCGGAAGTCTTGCCCCGCAAGGCTTCCGGGGCATTTAATTCCATGCGGGGCGGGCGCTTTCCGCTCAGGCTTTCTGAAACGCTGAGACCGGCGGCGGCCCTTTGACCCGCCGCCGGTCTGGCTGCTGTTCCGTTTATTCTGTTTTCTCCCCACGGTCCGGGCAGCCCGCCTCGGGCAGGGCCGCCTCCTCGTTCTTAATCTCCCAGTGGATGAGGAAGGTGAGGGCCGCCCGCAGCAGGATGATGGCGCCCACCAGGGCGATCTCGCTCAGGTCCCGCACCACCACGGTGCGGAGAATCTCGCCGCCCAGCTTGAACTCCAGGGCCATGGCCAGGCCCTGGGCCAGCTTCAGGCGTGTCTCCGGGTCCCGCTTCACGTAGTGCACCACGCCCAGCACGCCGGACACCAGCAGCACGGCCACACCCACCCACTCAAACAGCATGATGCCAAGCTCCACGGCGATTTCCAGGGCGGCATGCAGATACTCCATCCACTCCATTGTGTTCCCTCGCTTTTCCCATATTGCCCCCGGAGGCGGCTTTTTTGCCATTATACCGGGTGACAGGAAATTGCACAAGGGATTTTCTGCCGGGCAAGAGATTTTTCCTGCGGTTTCTCTATCCTTTTTTCCGCAAATGTGATACAATGTCTGCCGCATGTAGATATTACTATATTTCAAGGAGTGCGACATGATCACAGTTACCGACCTGGGCCTGGCATACAGCGGCCAGCCCCTCTTCTCCCATGTGGATCTGCAGTTCGTCAAGGGCAACTGCTACGGCATCATCGGCGCCAACGGCGCAGGCAAGTCCACCTTTCTGAAAATTCTCTCCGGCGAGCTGGAGCCCACCAGCGGCGAGGTGTCCATCCTGCCCAGAACCCGCATGTCCATCCTCAAGCAGGACCAGAACGCCTACAACCAGTACACCGTCATGGACACCGTCATCATGGGCAACCAGCGGCTCTACGACATCGGCAAGGAGAAGGAGGCCCTCTACGCCAAGGAGGAGATGACCGAGGAGGACGGCATCAAGGCCTGCGAGCTGGAGGAGGAGTACGCCGAGCTGGGCGGCTGGGAGGCCGAATCCGACGCGTCCCGCATTCTCCAGGGCCTGGGCATCCCGGTGTCCATGCACTATGACGTGATGGAGAACGTGGACGGCCGCCTGAAGGTGAAGGTGCTGCTGGCCCAGGCCCTGTTTGGCAGCCCGGACATCCTGATGATGGACGAGCCCACCAACAACCTGGACATCAACGCCATCAACTGGCTGGAGGACTTCCTGCTGGACTTCCCCGGCACCGTCATCGTGGTCAGCCACGACCGCCACTTCCTCAACACCATCTGCACCCACATCGTGGACATCGACTACAACAAGATCAAGATGTATGTGGGCAACTACGACTTCTGGTACGACGCCTCCCAG